>JBBSSF010000006.1:0-19656 GCA_038242345.1 Hyphomicrobiales bacterium | reverse complement strand
GTCCGGCGAGGCGGCGGCGCGTGCGGTGTCCTATGATCTCGCCCTTGTCGATCTCGGCCTGCCCGACAGCGATGGCGTGGACCTGATCCGGCGGTTGCGTGCCGGCGGCGTCCGCGCCCCGAGCCTGATCCTCACCGCCCGCAGCGATGTCGAGGACCGGGTGAGCGGTCTTGATGCCGGGGCGGACGACTATCTGGTCAAGCCTTTCAACAATGCCGAGCTTCTGGCCCGCTGCCGGGCGCTGGCCCGCCGCACCCCCGATGTGCGGCCGGCGGTGCTGACCGTCGGCCGGCTGAGCCTCGATCCGGCGACGCAGATCGTGTCGGTGTCCGGGGTTCCGCTGGTGCTGGCGCCGCGGGAACGGATGCTGGCCGAGCTGCTGATGCGCCGGGCCGGCCGGGTGGTGCGCAAGGTGGCGCTGGAGGAAGCGCTCTCCTCCTTCGGCAGCGAGATTTCCACCAATGCGGTGGAGCTGGCGGTCTCGCGCCTGCGCAAGGCCCTCGACGGACACGAGACCGGCGCCATCCTCGATACGGTGCGCGGCGTCGGCTATCTGCTGCGCGAGGCCGGACGGTGAGCCGAATTCCCTTCGCCCGCCATTTTCGCCGCTCCCGTCCGGGGCTCGGCGTGCTGGTCGGGCGTCGGCTGGTGCTCTTCGCCGTCATCGCCATGATGATTCAGGCCGCCTTCGTCTTCGCCGAATACTGGTTCGATGACGAGCGGCTCGGCGATCTGGTCATCCATACCGAGACCAGCCGGCTGCGCGCCGGCGTGAAGATCTCGCCGGGCGGCCATGTGACCTTCGATCTGCCCGAGCAGATGGCGCGTTATGCCGATCAGGAGGGTGCCTATTTCCTGCGCGTGCGCACCGAGGCTGGCGTCACGCTGCATTCCAACTGCAGCACGGTGTGCGAGGCCCATCTGCTGCCGCTGACGGTCCATCCGCCGGATTTCTGGATCCGGGTGCTGGGGCCGGGCAAGCCGATCTCGGTTGCCGGCGGCCATGCCTTCAGCACCACCGCCGGACGGGTGATGGTGGAGATCGCCATTCTCGGCGACCCGACCAACATCCTCGCCCGCGTGGTCGTCGACGAGCTGATCGACCATCTGGCGGTGCCGATGGGGCTCATGCTGGTGTTCACCTTCGGCGCCACCTTCTGGTCGATCCGGCGGGCGCTGGAGCCGGTGCGGGTGGCGGCGGAACGGGCCGATGCCCTCGATCCGCTGGCCCCGTCCAGCCGGCTCGACACCCATGGCATGCCCGACGAGGTGGCGCTGCTGGCCGATGCCGTCAACCGCGCCTTCGCCCGGGTGGGGGCGCTCATGCGCTCCCAGAAGGTGTTCACGGCGGCCATCGCCCATGAGGTCCGCACGCCGCTGGCCGCCCTCCGGCTGGAACTGGAGCGCATCGCCGATCCCCGCGCCCGCCGGGCCGAGGAAGATGTCGAGGTGCTGTCCCATTTTGTCGCCCAGATGACGGCGCTTGCCCGGCTGGATGCGGTCGATCGCAGCGTGTTCCGCAGCTTCGATCCGGCCGCCCTCGGGCAGGAGGTGGTGGAGACCCTGGCGCCCCTGGTGCTGGGCAGCGGCCGCGGCATCGATTTCCGCGATCTCGGGGCGGAGCGGGTGTTCGGCTATCGCGCGCTGGTGCTCGATGCCGTGCGCAATCTGGTCGAGAATGCCATTGCCCACACCCCGCCGGGCACGGACATCACCGTGGAAGTCGGCCCCGGGCCGCGCATTGCCGTGCGGGACACCGGGCCGGGCTTTCCCGACACCTACACCCCCGATCCGGTGATCGGCCATGTGAAGCGGCGCGGCGGCATCGGCATCGGCCTCTCCATCGTGCGCCGCATCGCCGAGATCCATGGCGGCCGCATGGAGGTCGACCGTCCGGCCGAAGGCGGCGCGGTGGTGGCGATGGTGTTTCCCGAGGAGGGACCGCCGGAGACCGAGACTGCCGGCAGCCGCGGCTGATCCGGGCATCGTCCGTCTGCCCGATCCGGCGTCCGTCCACCCTCCGCGCGACCACGGGCCGCGTCCGATCCGCCGGACGGCGCGGGATCCGCGGCGGGGATGGCCTTTTCCCTGCCACGCGGGCCGGATAGGAACGGGACAGCCATTCCATCGGGAGCTGCCAGTCGATGCGTTTCGTCCTGCCCGTCCTCGGATATCTCGGCCTGCTCCTTCTGGTGCTGGTGATGCTGCTCATCGGCCTGTGGGGCACCGGCGCCCTGGCCTTCCGGCTGCCCGGACCGGAGGCCGTGCGCTATGCCGGCGCCGGGATCTGGGCGGCGGGCGTGCTGGTGGCCGCCGGCCTGGTGCTGCTGCCGTCCGGCCGGCGGCTGTGGGCGCTGTTCGGCTTTCTCACCGCCTTCGGCCTCCTCATCATGTGGTGGGGCACCATCGAGCCCCGGGCCGACCGCGACTGGGCGCCCGATGTCGCCCGCCAGACCACGGCCACCCTCCAGGGCAGCGAGGTGACGCTGCGCGACGTGCGCGATTTCACCTGGAGCTCCGAGACCAGCTTCACCGAGCACTGGGCCACGCTGACCGTCGATCTCGAACAGATCCAGAGCGTCGACCTGTTCCTGTCCTACTGGTCCAGCGAGGCGATCGCCCACACCCTGGTCAGCTTCGGCTTTGCCGATGGCCAGCGGGTGGTCTTCTCCGGCGAGATCCGCCGCGAGCGCGGCGAGTCCTTCTCGGCGATTGCCGGCTTCTTCAAGCAGTATGAGCTGTCGCTGCTGGCCGCCACCGAGCCCGACATCGTGCGCCTGCGCACCAATGCCCGCGGCGAGGACGTGCGTCTCTATCCGCTCGCCATGAAGAAGCCGATGATGCAGGCGCTGTTCATGTCCTATGTCGGGCGCATGAACGATCTGGCGGACGAACCCGCCTGGTACGACACCATCTTCGCCAACTGCACGACCGTCGTCTTCGACATGGTGCGCGCGATCCTGCCGCGCGGGTCGCTGCCGCTGGATCCGCGGGTGCTGCTGTCCGGCCTGCTGCCCTCCTATCTCCAGGCGCAGGGGGCGCTGCCGGCCGATCTCTCGCCCGAGGCGCTGCGGTCGGGGGCGTCGATCTCGGCCCGGGCGCAGGCCCTGCCGGAGGGCGCCGACTTCTCCGCCGGCATCCGCGCCGGCGGCTGGCCGGTCTCGGGGCACTGATCTTCGGGGAGACGGGAGCGGAGCCCCGCGGGGGGGAGGCCGGGCAGGGTCGTTCTCGCCCGAGCGGGCGGAAAGCCGCCGCCGCCGGGCCCCGGGGGCCGGTGCGGAAACGTTCCGGGGGCCGGGCAGACCACACTGCCCGGCTGAACGGCATTCGCGGATGGCACGCGCTGGTGTCGTGCGGCCCGAGGGGACAGAGTGCTATATATGGCGGGCAGGGCGCCGCCGGGAGGCGGCCGGCCCCGGCTTTCCGACATTTCCGATCCCTTCCGCGACGGACACCCCCATGCCGCAACGGTCCGGCAGTTCCCGGGCGCCCTTCCCCGGCCTCGTGACCTTCCTGGATCCGCAGGTGCTGTCCGACCCGGACAATGCCCGGGAGATCCGTGTCAACCTGCGCGGCACCGATCGGGCGGCGGGCAAGCAGCGCCCCTTCCTGGTGCTGGCGGTGGAGGAGGACGGCGTGCTGTGCGTGCCGCTGTTTCGCGCCGGCGGCACGGGCAGCGACCGCCGCGAGCTGGCGCAGGATCTGAAGCGCGGTGGCGGCCGGCTCGACAACTGGACCCTCCAGCCGAGCGCCTATTCCATCTACCAGTTCTGGATCATCCCCGAGCCCGTGTTCCGGATGGCGGCCGGAGCCGATCTGACGCCGGCCGGCCACGAGAAGACCTATGCCGTGGACGCGCCGGAAGTGCTGCGGGAGATCGCGGAGCAGCGCCATTGCAGCTCCGAGGCCTTTCATCCGCTGGCCGAGGACTGACCCGGCGCCGCTCCGCGACCTTCCCGGCGCGGGCCCGACGGGTGACATTCCGTTGGGTTGGGCCCGGCGGATGTGCTAGGCACGGGTTGAAAGCCCTTTTCAGGGATCCCCCGGCCCGTGGCCGGGCCCGACCGGAGACCAGGCGCCCCATGAACACACTCACCGACGCAGGCCGTGCGCTCGTCAGCGACATCGCCCGCCGCCACGGCGTCAGTGATGACGCGGCCATTTCCCTGCTGTTCGCCCTGTCCGCAGGCGGTGGCACCCAGGCCCAGTTCAGCATTCCCGAGCTTGGCGGCATGGGCCAGTGGCAGCGCGGCGGCATGATCATGGTCGGCGACATGTTCAATCAGGGCCTGAAATATCGGGTCGATGCCCTGTGCAACGACCTGTCGTCCCTGCTTTATGGCGCCACGCCGCTGTTCGTGCCGCCGCCGGCCCCGGCGCCGATGTCGTCGGGCGGGCCGAGCCTCTATTTTGCCGGCAGCGCCCAGGGCAGCGGCTGGCCGGCCGAGCTGGGCATCCCCTCGTCCTCGGGCTCCCAGAACAATCTGCGCTATGCCGTCTTTCCCGCCACCCACCGGCTCGCGGTGGATTATGGCGGCACCGTCACCATCTACGACACCCTGGATCACCAGATCGGCGGCGTCTCCCAGCAGCAGAGCGGCGACCAGTCGCTCACCTTCACCAGCCAGTATGGCACCGTGCGCGTTGCCGATCTGCCGGTGGTGAGCCCCGGGGCCGAACCGCCGCCGCCGCCGGTCCAGCCGATGTGGAATGCGCCGGCCCCGGATCCGGTGTTCCAGCCGGCCCCGCCGCCCACGCCGTTGCCGGTTCCGCCGGCCCCGCCGGCCCCGGCGCCTGCGGCCGGTGGCGCGCCGATGTCGACGGACGACATCTTTGCCAAGCTGGAGCGTCTGGCCGAACTACGCCAGCGCGGCATCATCACCGACGCCGATTTCGAGGCGAAGAAGGCCGACCTGCTCTCGCGGCTGTGAGCGCCGGCGCCGCAGGCTGACATTTTCCGGGGTCCGGCCGCGCGCGTGGCCGGGCCCTTTTTCATGTCCCGCGCGGGCAGTCATGCCAAAGATCCTTGAAAAGGACTCTTTGGCATTCCGATGCAGATTTCTCATGCCATTGGGGCATATGAGAAATCTTCTGTTCTTCAGGTGCACGGTGCGGTCCGCACTTCGTGCGGCTGGTCTCAGGCCGCGGCGTCCGGGTCGAAGCGCTCGAAGATGATCTGGTCGGAAAAGGCCCGGGCGCGGGCGTGATCGGCCGCCGTGACCGTCCAGGCCAGCACCGGCAGGCCGAGGGCGCGCTTGGCGAGGCGCACCGGCGGGCTGGTGAGGGCACGCAGGCCGACGGCGAGAAAATCCGGCCGGCTGCGCGGCAGATGCAGCAGGGTGGCCAGCGCGAAGCGCTCCATGAGGCTGAGGCCGGGATAGTCCCGCCCGTCATAGCGCTCGTCGACGGTGACGCCGCGCGGCCGGTCCGGGGTGAAGCGGGCCAGATCGGCGACGATGTCCGGATCGAAGGACATGACGGCCACCCGGTCCGGCCGGCCGGCGAGCACCTCGCCGGTGCGTTCCGCCAGCCAGCCGCCGGCCCGCGCGCCCCAGGCCGGCTTCAGCTCGGCAATCAGCGGCACCCGGTCGGCAATGACGTCGAGCAGCTCGGCAAGGGTCGGCATGTGCTGGTCGCTGCCGCGCAATGGCAGCGCCGCGAGCTCGCTGGCCATGAGCGCGCCGACGGGCCCGGTCTCGAAGGTCAGCCGGTCAAGGGTGGCATCATGGAACACCATGGCCTCGCCATCGGAGGAAAGCACCAGGTCCACCTCGATGGCAAAGCCGCGCCGGGCGGCCGCGTCGGCGGCGGCGAGCGTGTTTTCCAGCGGCCCGCGGGACGGATCGTGCAGGCCGCGATGGGCGACCGGGCGGGCTGTGAGCCAGTCGGGGCAGGCCATGACGACAGTCTCCAGAGAGAAAGGGGACGCTGGAGCGGGCGGGCGCGACGGCCCGCCCGGTCTCCGCAGACCGGATCAGGCGATCTCGAGGATCGCCTCGACCTCGACGAGGGCACCGAAGGGCAGGCCCGAGACGCCGACGGCCGAGCGGGCATGGCGACCGGCATCGCCAAGAACGGCGACGAACAGATCCGAGGCGCCATTGACCACCTTGGGCTGGTCACCAAAGCCCGCGGCCGAGTTGACGAAGCCGGTGAGCTTCACCACCCGCCTGATTCGCTCCAGCGACCCGAGGGCCAGCCGGGCCTGGGCAAGCAGATTGATGGCGCACAGCCGCGCCGCCTCGGCCGCCGCCGGCACATCCGCCGCGCTGGCGCACTGGCCGATCGCCTTGAGGCCCTCGGGGCCGATCGGCAGCTGGCCCGAGATATAGAGAATGTTGCCGGACTGGACGGCCGGCACATAGTTCGCGGCGGGCGCCGCAGGGCTCGGAAGGCTGATGCCGAGCTCGGCAAGGCGGGCTTCGATGGTCATGGCGGTCGATTCCCTGGTCTGGAAAGGCGATGGACCGGCGCGCCCGGGAGCGGTCAAGCCCGGTCGGGCCGGCGGAATGCCCCTTTTCAGCCCCTTCCGGCTTCGCCCGCAAGAGGGAGACCCGAGTCGCGCCCGGGGAGCGCCGCGTCCGGCCAAAATCCGCGGTTTCCGGGCCCTTGCGGCGGTTAAGATCGCCCGCGGGCGGGTGGGTACGTTAATAACTTATTAGGAAAGTCATGGGGTTGGAGGGGGGTGCGGAGGCGATTTGTTGCCTTCCGACAACACCTCCATCCAAAGCGGGCCCGGACGGGCGCCGGAGCTTTGTTCGCGCTTGAGCACCGGGAGGGGTCGTGTATGGTCACCTCAGGCTCGGTTCACGAAATCGAGCGCGAGCGCCGGACCGCAAAACCCCACCTCCGGAAAGTCCTTCGGGATGTGGGGGGAAGCTTCGGACAAGATTGTTTCAGCCTGTCGCGGGCCCAAGACGCGTCGGGCAATCATAACGGAGATCCCGCGATGCAGATCAAGAGCATCGTCGTTGGCGCCGCCGGCCTCCTGGCCGCGTCTTCCGCCTTCGCTGCTGACCTTCCCGGTGCGCCGGAGCCGGTCGACTACGTTCGCGTCTGCGATGCTTACGGCGTCGGCTACTTCTACATCCCCGGCACCGAGACCTGCCTGCGCGTGTCCGGCCGCGTCCGCGCCGACACCTACATCTGGGGTTCGGACAAGGGCTACGACGGCGTGTTCGGTTGGGGCACCCGTGAGACGAACGGCATCTCGATGCGCGCTCGTGGCTACCTGTACATGGACTCGCGGACCAACACCGAGTTCGGCCTGCTGCGTACCTACACCGAAATGTACGCCACGATCGACTCGGGCTCTTCCGGCTCGACCCCGATCACCCTGGATAACGCCTACATCCAGTTCGGTGGCCTGACCGCTGGTCGCGCTCAGTCCTTCTACGACTTCTTCACCGGTTACAACTTCGCCAAGATCGGCGAAGGCTACTCGGACCAGAAGACCAACCTGCTGGGCTACACCTACGGCTTCGGCTCGGGCTTCTCGGCCACCCTGTCGATCGAAGATCCGACCTTCCGTAACTCGGACTTCGCCAACTACACCACCTCGCTGGTTGTGCCGGCTGGTGCGACTTCCTACGGCGGCGTGCGCGCTCCGGACGTGGTCGGTGCGGTTCGCGTCGATCAGGGTTGGGGTTCCGCTCAGCTGTCGGGCGCCATCCACAACGTCTACTCCGACTCGCCGCAGGTTGGCTCGTCGCTGGGTTGGGCTGTCCAGGGTGGCGTTGAGTTCAACGTCCCGCAGGTTGGCCCGAGCACCTCGGTTGCCCTGCAGGGCGCGTTCGGCCAGGGCGCTCTGTCCTACGTCTCGGGCGGCGCTTTCGCTCCGATCGGCGGCACTGCTCTCTCGTCGGCTGTCGATGCGACCGTCAATGGCGCTTCGGACAACCTGAACCTGACCACCGCCTGGTCGGTGTCGGGCGGCGTGACCCACGCCTGGACCCCGCAGTGGAAGTCCAACCTGACCGCCAGCTACCTCGACGTGCAGGTTGACGGTTCCCAGGCTTCGCTGGTTGGCGACTTCTCCAACTTCGACGTCGCCGGCAACCTGATCTACTCGCCGGTCGCTGGCCTCGATATCGGCGGCGAAGTCGAGTACAAGTACGTTGACCGTCAGTGGCAGTCGGACGTCAACGGCCTGGTCGGCATCTTCCGCGTTCAGCGCACCTTCTGATCTGGTCTTCCAGGTCTAAAGGATCGGGCCCGGCATTCGCCGGGCCCTTTTCTTTTTTGTCGCACGAGAGGCTGGCATTTGATCGTCGCCGTCCGGACGAAGTTCTGCGATCATTAACCAATTGCCGTGACGTCGACAGGGGTGCGGGACGCGAGTTGGTCCCGACGCTGCAGTCTTGTCCGGCATGCTCCTCCCGGCCGGTCGCCGGGAGACGGTCGCCCGGCGCGGACCGAGTGGGTCGAGACCCGCAGCCGGGACTTTCTGGCACGAGATCGGGAGTGTTCGGATGCGCATCACGGGCGTGAGCGGCGGACTTGCCGCATTGCTGCTGACAACTTCTGCCTTTGCGGCGGACCTGCCGGGGGCTGCGGCCCCGGTCGATTATGTCCGGCTGTGTGACGCCTACGGGATGGGCTACTTCTATATTCCGGGAACGGAAACCTGCCTGCGCATTTCGGGCCGTGTCCGTGCCGACACCTATGCCTGGGGCAACGACAAGGGCTATGACGGCGCCACCGGCTGGGGCACCCGCGAAAGCAACGGCCTGGAATTCGAGTCCCGTGGCTATCTGTATATGGATGCGCGCACCAACACCGAGTTCGGTCTGCTGCGCACCTATACGGAAATGTATGCCACCATCGTCTCGGGAGATTCGGGCAGTGTCCCGATCACTCTTTACAATGCCTATATCCAGTATGGCGGGCTGACGGCGGGTCGGGCGCAGTCGTTCTACGACTTCTTCACCGGCTACAATTTCGCCAAATATGACGCGGCCTATTCGGATACGAAGACCAACCTGCTCGGCTACACCTTCTCCTTTGGCTCCGGCTATTCCGCCTCGGTTGCCATCGAGGATCCGACCTTCCGCGATCTCGGCATTGCCGACACGCTCTATTATGGGCCCTATTTCGCCGAATCCGGCGGTGTGCGGGCGCCCGATGTGGTCGCCGCGCTCCGCGTCGAGCAGGACTGGGGCTCGGCCCAGCTCTCCGGTGCCCTGCACAATGTCTACAGCGACGAGCCCTCGGTCGGCAGTGCCCTCGGCTGGGCGGTGCTTGGCGGCGTCGAGGTGGCGCTGCCGCAGATCGGTCCGAGCACCTCGGTCGCCCTCCAGGCCGCCGGCGGTCAGGGCGCGCTGGCCTATGTCTCCACCGGCGCCTATGCCCCCGCCGTCAATTTCTGGAGCGGCGCGTCGGAGACCCCCGGCTCGGCGGTCGATGCGACGGTCGATCCCTTCTCCGGCAAGCTCAATCTGGTGACGGCCTGGTCCGTGATCGGCGGCATCACCCATGCGTGGGCGCCGCAGTGGACATCGAACCTGACGACGTCCTATCTTGATGCCAGTGTCGATGGCTCGGCCGGCAGCCGGCTCGGTGACTTCAAGAATGTCGACGTTCAGGTGAACCTGATCTACACGCCGGTCGAAGGTCTCGATATCGGCGGCGAAGTCGACTACAAATATGTCGACCGTCAGTATGGCTCTGACCTCAACGGTGTCGTCGGTATCCTGCGGCTGGAGCGTACCTTCTGAGATTTATCTGCAGAAAGACGATATCTCTGCTGTTAATCAGGCGGGTCCGGATACTATCCGGGCCCGTTTTTCTGTCCGGGGATGGGTGATGCCAAAGGCTCTTGAAAAGAATCCTTTGGTATTCCGATGCGAAGTTCTCATGCCCTTGGGGCATATGGAAAATCTGCTGCTCTTCAGGCGCTAGAGCATTTTCCGTTCGCTTCGGCTCACGGTAAACGCTCTAGTATGTTGATTTTACGCATTTTCTTCACGCGAACCGGTATCCACTTCGCTTGAAAATGCTCTAAGGTGCGGTCAGCACTTCGTGCGCCTGGTATGATGTGAGCCCGATCCGGCAGCCTGCGCGCAGCTGCCGGGGACAGCATCGCGGAGTGGTGAAAAAACGTCCCATCCGGTCTCCTTCGGATCAGGTTCGGCTTGCCCTTCTCCGGAGAAAAATTCTACTTTCTTCCTATCCGGCATCGGGTGTACGGGCTGTCGCGAGCCTGTGGACCAAGGACAGACAGCCCCCCGTCCACGAGGGGGCTCAAGAACAGGCCGCCGGCGTCAGGCCGCGTCGGCACCGGGAGAGGGAAGGGGACCCCGCCGCCATGGTCGCATTGCCGAAGTCACCAATCGCGCCCGACACTGGCGCGCCGCCAATCCTGCGCGGGCTTGCCGAGCCGGCGATGATCCTGATCGCCGACGATCATCCGCTGTTCCGCGGCGCGCTGCGCCAGACCCTGGAAGGGCTCTATCCGGGGGTCCGCATCGAGGAAGCAGGGTCGGTCGACGCCGTCGGCCGCTCGCTCGCCTCCCATCCGGAAGCTGATCTGGTCCTGCTCGATCTCGCCATGCCCGGCGTCAAGGGCTTCTCCGGCCTCATGTATCTGCGGGCGCAGTTTCCGGACATTCCGGTCGCCGTGGTCTCGGCCACGGAGGAGCCGCACATCATCCGCCGGGCGCTGGAATTCGGCGCGTCGGGCTTCATTCCGAAATCGGTCAGCGTCGACCTGATCCGCGCCGCGCTGGAGACCATTCTCGGCGGCGGCGTATGGTCCCCGCCCGGGATCGACCTGGTGGCGGCAGCCCCGGATGATTCGGTCGCCCGTCTCGCCTCCCTCACCCCCCAGCAGGTGCGGGTGCTGATGATGCTGAGCGAGGGGCTGCTCAACAAGCAGATCGCCTACGAGCTCAGCGTGTCCGAGGCGACGGTGAAGGCCCATGTCTCGGCCATCCTCACCAAGCTCGGGGTGGAAAGCCGCACCCAGGCGGTGATCGCCGCCTCGCGCATCGCGGCCGGCCAGTGGCCCGGCAAGGGCGAGTCCTGATCTGGGCCGCCCAGCGCCGATCTGAAAGAAAAACGTCCGGAAGCCCTGCGTCCGGACGTTTTCATTTGCCGCCTGACCAAGTCTTATGGCAGGCGCACGAAGTGCTGACCGCACCGTGCGCCTGAAGGGCAGCAGATTTCTCATATATCCCAAGGACACGGGAAATCTGTATTGGAATACCAACGGATCCTTTTCAAGGACCCTTTGGTATCAGACGTCGAGATTGGTCACCGTCAGGGCATTTTCCTGGATGAATTCCCGGCGCGGGTCGACTTCATCGCCCATCAGCTTGGCGAAGACATCATCTGCGTCGGCCGCCTCGCGCACGCGCACCTGCAGGAGCGAGCGCACGTTCGGATCGAGGGTGGTTTCCCAGAGCTGTTCGGCGTTCATCTCGCCGAGACCCTTGTAGCGCTGGAGGCTGATGCCGCGCCGGCCGGCGAGGAACACCGCGTCGAGCAGGGCGCGCGGCCCGAGCACCCGGGTGCGCTGGTCGCGACGGACGAGGCTCGCCTCGGCGCCATAGACGGCGTGGAGATGATCCGAGAGCTCATGCAGCTTGCGCACGTCGGCGGACGCGATCAGCCCGGCGTCGAGGGTGGTGACTTCCTTCACCCCGCGCACGATGCGGGAGAACAGCAGCGCGCCGTCGACGAGCTCGCCGGTCCAGCCGCGTTCGAACTCGTCGGCCAGAAGGTCGAGCCGGGCGGCGACCCGGGTGGCGGCATCGGCGGCCTTGGCCGGATCGGTGAGGAGATCCGGCGTCAGGACGCCGGCGATCACCGCCTGTTCGACGGTGGCGCGGGAGTAGCGGGAATGCAGCCCGTCCAGGAGCGCGCGCACCCGGCGGGCATCGTCGACCACGGCCCTGAGATCGGCGCCCTTGCGCACTTCGCCATCGGCGAGCATCAGGGCGGTGTCTTCCAGACCGGCATCGATCAGATAATCTTCGAGCGCCCGCTCGTCCTTCAGATACTGTTCCGAGCTGGAGCGCCGGACCTTGTACAGCGGCGGCTGGGCAATGAAGATGTGGCCGCGCTCCAGCAGCTCCGGCATCTGCCGGAAGAAGAAGGTCAGCAGCAGGGTGCGGATATGGGCGCCGTCGACATCGGCGTCCGTCATGATGATGATCTTGTGATAGCGCAGCTTGTTGGCGTCGAATTCTTCCCGGCCGATGCCGGTGCCGAGCGCGGTGATGAGCGTGCCGACCTGCTCGGAGGACAGCATCTTGTCGAAGCGGGCGCGCTCGACGTTCAGGATCTTGCCGCGCAGCGGCAGCACGGCCTGATTCTCGCGGTGCCGGCCCTGCTTGGCCGAGCCACCGGCCGAGTCACCCTCGACGATGAAGAGTTCGGACTTGGCCGGGTCGCGCTCCTGGCAGTCGGCGAGCTTGCCGGGCAGGGAGGCGACTTCCAGAGCGCCCTTGCGCCGGGTCAGCTCGCGGGCGCGCCGGGCGGCCTCGCGGGCGGCGGCGGCTTCCACCACCTTGCCGACGACGAGCCTCGCCTCGGCCGGATGTTCCTCAAGCCAGGCGCCGAGGGCCTCGGAAACGGCATTCTCCACCACCGGGCGGACTTCCGAGGAAACCAGCTTGTCCTTGGTCTGGGAGGAGAATTTCGGATCCGGCACCTTTACCGAGAGGACGCAGGTGAGGCCTTCCCGGCAGTCATCGCCGGACAGGTCCACCTTCTCCTTCTTGCCGAGGCCCGACGAGCCGGCATAGCCGGTGATCTGCCGGGTCAGCGCGCCGCGGAAGCCGGCCAGATGGGTGCCGCCATCCCGCTGCGGGATGTTGTTGGTGAAGCACAGCACGTTCTCGTGGTAGCTGTCATTCCACCACAGGGCGACTTCCACGGTGATGCCGTCGCGCTCGGAGGAGAGCGTGATCGGCTCCGGCAGCAGCGGATGCTTGGTGCGGTCCAGCCAGCGCACGAAGGCGGCAAGGCCGCCCTCATAATGCATCTCCTCCACCCGCGGCTCGGCGCCGCGCCGGTCTTCCAGGATCACCCGGACGCCGGAATTGAGGAAGGCGAGCTCGCGCAGCCGCCGCTCCAGCGTGGCATAGTCGAACTCGATCACGCCCTTGAAGGTATCGCGGCTGGGCATGAAGGTGACTTCGGTGCCCGAGCGGCCGCCCTCTTCATAGTCGCCGACGATATGCAGATCCGCATCCGCGACGCCATGGGTGAAGCTCATCTCGTGGATCTTGCCATTGCGGCGGATCCGGAGCTTCAGCCAGACGGAAAGAGCGTTGACGACGGAGACGCCGACGCCATGCAGACCACCGGAAACCTTGTAGGAATTCTGGTCGAACTTGCCGCCGGCATGCAGCTGGGTCATGATGACCTGTGCCGCCGACACGCCTTCTTCGTGATGAATGTCGGTGGGGATGCCGCGGCCGTTGTCGGTGACCGTGACGGAGCCGTCCGGATTCAGCACCACGCGCACGATGTCGGCCCAGCCGGCGAGCGCCTCGTCGATGGCGTTGTCCACGACTTCGTAGACCATGTGATGCAGGCCCGAGCCGTCATCGGTGTCGCCGATATACATGCCCGGGCGCTTGCGCACCGCATCCAGGCCCTTGAGGACCTTGATGGAATCGGCGCCATAGGCATCCGAGCCGTTCTTCAGGGCATCATCCATGCGTCTCGACCATCCGCTTCGTCGGCGCGCCCGCAACGGGGCCCGGGAGAGGGACCGGGCCACCCGTCGGGGCGGGACTGTCTGGGCAGCACTGCCCCGACGCTGGCATCGGGGCGACTGCGGGAAAAGCGGAATTCCGTCAGGTGGTCCGCAGACGCACGGAAGTCCGCTTCCGGCATGTTCCGGGGCATCGGGCGCCCGGGAACAGGAAAGGACAGGCCTCCGCCCGGCAGAGCCGGAGCCTGTCTGTCGCTCTCGTCTTAGCCGGGCCGGAGCCTTCCGGCAACCCCCGGATTGATGCTCTCAAGATATTGAGAAAAAAGGAAAAATTTTGACCGCCGGGCGCTTTTCCGATCCGCTGGCCGTTCGGGCGGACGGATTTTTTCCGGCGCGCGCGGCGGCTGCGCGCCGGAAGCGCGCCGGCGCGCGCAAGCGTCTGGGAAGGCTCATCATTCTGACCGGGCGATGATTCGTGCCCGGGCCGGCCCCTCAGCGGGTGATGATGGCGGCCGCGGCGCCGGCCATCAGTGCGCCGGCGGAGCGGTTGAGGGTCTGGATGGCGCGGCGCGAGCGCAGCAGCGTGCGGGCCCGGTCGGCGGCGAGCGCATAGGCCGAGCCGACCACCAGAAGGATGGCGACCACCAGTGCGGCGATCTCGGCAAAGCCCAGAAGGGTCATGGCGCCGAGGTCGATCAGGGTCGGCAGCAGGGCGAGGTAGAACACCATCGTCTTCGGGTTGCCGAGGGTGATGAACAGGCCGGCGAGGAAGGTGCGGCCGGCGCCGCCGCCGCGCGCCGGCGGCGCATCGGTGGAGAGCCCCATGGGCAGCGGCGCGTGCCACATCTTCACGGCGAGATAGACGAGATAGGCCGCGCCCAGCCAGCGCACGACGAGGAACAGTGTGCCGAAGCTGTTGGCAAGGGCTGCGAGGCCGAAGGCGGCCGCGCTGAGATAGAGCAGGTCGCCGAGCACGAAGCCGAGAACCATCGGCAACGTGCCGAGAAAGCCGGCCCCGAGGGCGCGGGCGACGATCGCCGTCATGCCCGGGCCGGGGGTGGCGGCCGCAAGGCCGAGGGCGGCGGCGAAGACGAGGAGGGCGGAGAGTTCCATCGGGGCCTGTCCGGCTGGGAAAGCGGAGCCTCGCTCTAGCACGCGGGAGCCGGCGTCCTCGACCCGAAAAGCGACATCCCGCCGATGCCGCCCGGATCGGGCGGACGCCCATTCATGCCCGGCGCACGACGTGCCGGCGGCACCCACGCGCCGGCGGACTGTCGGATTTCCCCGATGCTCCAGCGGCATGACCAACCCGCCCCGGACGGGCAGGGGATCCCTTTCAAGACTTTCCGGGATCAGGCGGCGACCGCGCCCGGGCAGGCGACCGGCGTCATCGACAGATCGCGGATGCGGCGGGTGGCGGGGTCGAGGCCGCGCTCGGTGAGATCGCAGCGCCAGGCGCCGGGTTCGCCCGAGATCGAGAACAGGTTGTAGCGCGCCGGCGGATGCTTGTCGTCGAAGCCGGCCGAGGCCGAGGGCACGCCGATCACCGGCACCGCGCCATCCCGGCCGGGGATGGTGGTGCGGTCCGGGTCGTGGGTGTGGCCGTGCAGGATGAGCTCGGCACCGGCCCCCGAGATGGCGGCGCGGAAGCGCGAGCCGCCGACCAGGCGCTTGTGCCAGGAGGTCGAGCCGCGCTTGGGCGGATGATGGATCAGCACCACGCGGAAGAAGCCTTCCGCCCCGAGGGCATGGAGCTTGTCGGCGAGGTCGACCGCCTGGGACGGGCCGAAATGGCCGGTGGCGAAGAAGGGGCCGGAGGCCCGCGCCGAGGACACGCCGATGATGGCGACGGGCCCGCGCTTGCGCACGAAGGGGAAGGGCGAGGTGCCCTCGTGGCCGACATGGTCGTCGCTGCGCATGAAGGCGCCCCAGGCCCGGCGCAGCTTGGCGACCGCCCCCGGCACATAGGCATCATGATTGCCCGGCACCACCGAGACATCGCGCGGCCGGCCGAGAGCGGCCAGCCATTCGGCGGCGGCCTCGATTTCGGCATCCAGCGCCAGATTGGTGATGTCGCCGGTGACAGCGATGTGATCCGGCGGATGATCGGCCAGATCGTCCATGAGCTGGTCGAGCGGGAGGCTTGTCAGCCGCGAGGCGCGGTTGCGGCGCCAGTTCACATAGCCGAGCACCCGCTTGGAGGCGAGTTCGCGCATCTTGAGGTCCGGCAGGGGGCCGATGTGCGGGTCGGACAGGTGGGCAAGCGTGAACACGGACAAGGAGACGGTTCCCGGCAAGGGCCCGGCGCAGGAGCCCTCCGGGGGAGGTCTGCCGCAGGCGAATCACAGGCAGTCAACAATGGCGCCGGCCGCTCCGGGGTGCAAGGCGAAGCCGGCGGCGCCGGCGTCTTCTCCCGGCTGGCGCGATTGCCGCGCCGGCTTTGCGGTTGATTGCCGGGCGTCGCCCGCCATACTGGCCGCCGGACGGAGCACCGGAGCGGAGGGCACGCCATGCAGACGGATTTCTTGCGGTTCGAGCCGGGCTTTCTTTCCGGCGGCAGCGCGGTGCTGATCGGCATCGCGCTCTTCGTCATCCTGTGCCTGTTTCTCGGCGTGCGCATCGTGCCGCAGTCGGAAAAGCATGTGGTCGAGCGCTTCGGCCGGCTGCGGGCGGTGCTCGGCCCCGGCCTCAATCTCATCGTTCCCTTCCTCGACCGGGTGGCGCACCGGGTCTCCATCCTGGAGCGCCAGCTGCCGACCGCCCATCAGGATGCGATCACCGCCGACAACGTGCTCGTGCAGGTGGAAACCAGCGTCTTCTATCGCATCATCGAGCCGGAAAAGACCGTCTACCGCATCCGCGACGTGGACGCGGCGATCGCCACCACGGTTGCCGGCATCGTGCGCTCGGAGATCGGCGCCATGGATCTCGACCGGGTGCAGAGCAACCGGGCGAGCCTGATCGAGCGCATCCGCTCCTCGCTCTCCAACGAGGTCGACGACTGGGGCATCGAGGTGACGCGGACGGAAATCCTCGACGTCAATCTCGACGAGGCGACCCGGGCGGCCATGCTCCAGCAGCTCAACGCCGAACGGGCGCGCCGCGCCCAGGTGACCGAGGCCGAGGGCCGGCGCCGCGCGGTCGAGCTTGCCGCCGATGCCGAGCTCTACGCCGCCGAGCAGATGGCCAAGGCCCGCCGTATCGCCGCCGACGCGGAAGCCTATGCCACCGGGGTCGTGGCCGAGGCGATCGCCCGCAACGGTCTGGAGGCGGCGCGCTATCAGGTGGCGCTGAAGCAGGTGGAGGCGCTTGCCGCCATCGGCGCCGGCGAGGGGCGGCAGACGATCCTGCTGCCGGCCGATGCGGTCGAAGTCTTCCGCGATGCCTTTTCGCTTCTGGGAGGTCGCAAATGAATGCCGAGGGCTGGTGGATCTGGGTGCTGGTCGGGCTCGGGCTCGCCATGCTGGAAGTGGCGGTGCCGGGCTTCGTCTTCCTCGGCTTTGCCATCGGCGGCATCGCCACCGGGATCCTGCTGCTGCTGATCGGTCATATCCTGGAGGAATCGCCGGCGACGATCCCGCTCGTCTTCGCCGCCTTCTCGCTGCTCTCCTGGGTGGTGCTGACCCGGTTCTTCCGCCGCGGCCGCAAGGGCCCGCGCATCTGGAAGAAGGACATCAACGAGGACTGATCCCAAAGATCCTTGAAAAGGTCTCTTTGGTATTCCGATACATATTTCTCATGCTCTTGCAGCATATGAGAAATCTGCTGCTCTTCAGGCGCGCGGTGCGGTCAGCACTTGCGTGCCTGGTTGAGCCCCGGAGCCCGCCCCCGGCCGGCATTGGCACCGGTCCTCAGACGTGGCTGGTGGGCAGGGCCGGCGCCAGCTTCACTGTCTCCATGGAGATATAGGCGGACATGTCCGTGAGCTCGATCCGCCGCACCAGCTGCTTGTAGACCACGTCATAATATTCGACATTCGGCAGAAGCATCTTGAGGATATAGTCGAAATTTCCGGTCAGCCGGTGCACCTCGACGATTTCCGGAATGTCGCTGACGGCGCGGTGAAAGCGCTCCAGCCAGTCCTCGGCATGGCGGCCGGTGCGGATGAGGACGAAGATCGTCGTCGGCAGGTTGAGTCTTGCCCGGTCCAGCACTGCCATGGTGCCGGTCACATAGCCCTCGGCCTTCAGCCGGGCGATGCGGCGCGAGCAGGCGGAGGGCGACAGCGCCACCCGGTCCGCCATGTCGGCCACGGACATCTCGGCATCGGCCTGAAGCAGGGCGAGAAGGGTGCGGTCGCGATCATCCAGCATGGAGCGAGGATAGGCCGGCGAGCGGGGTGACGCAACGGTGATGCGTCATCCGGTCGAAGGGCGCGTGATCCGTGCGTGTCTGCCCGGTCAGTGCGCCGCACATTGCGTGCCGCGTGCGCGGGATCCGCGGCATGATGGGCGTCATCAGGAATTCGGGAGCGGACCCATGAAGCGCATCGGACTGATCGGCGGCATGAGCTGGGAATCGACCGTCACCTATTATCGCCTGCTCAACGAGGCGGTGCGGGATCAGGTGGGCGGGCTGGCGTCGGCCGATGTGCTGCTGCACTCGCTGAACTTTGCCGATGTGGTGGCGCTGCAGAAGGCCGGGCGCTGGGATGCGGCCGGCGAGATGCTGGGCGCCGCCGGGGCGGGCCTTGCCAATGCCGGCGCCGAGTGCGTGCTGATCTGCACCAACACCATGCATCTGGTCAGCGATGCCGTGGAGAAGATCGCCGGGGTGCCGCTCATCCACATCATCGACGAGACGGCGAAGGCCCTGAAGGCCGACGGCCGCAGGAAGCCCCTGCTGCTGGCCACCCGCTACACCATGGAACACGGCTTCTATGCCGAGCGCATGGCGCGCCATGGTCTGGAGATGACGGTGCCGGACGCGGCCGACCGGGCGGTCGTGCACGACGTGATCTTCGACGAGCTGTGCCGGGGCATGGTCCGCGAGGCGTCGCGGGCGCATTATCTCTCGATCATCGACCGGGCGATGGACTGCGGCGTGGATTCGGTGATTCTCGGCTGCACGGAAATTTCCCTGCTGGTCGATCCCGCTGCCCTGCCGCTGCCCGGATATGATTCTACGGCGATCCATGCCGCGGCGGCGGTCCGGTTCGCGCTTCAGGATGAGGGGGCGGACCGGCAGGTCGCCTGATGCCGGAGATCCCTGAAAAGGAGTCTCCGGACGGTTCTTCCCTTTTCCCCAAGCGGACCCCGACATGTGCCGCATGTTCGCCTATGTGGGCGCCCCCGTCTGGCTCGACAGCCTGCTGATCGAGCCCTCGTCTTCTCTGGTCAGCCAGTCGATTGCCGCGCGCGAGGCCAAGACCGTGGTCAATGGCGATGGCTGCGGCATCGGCTGGTATGGCGAGCGCGAGGCGCCGGGCCTTTATCGCGACACCCATCCGGCCTGGTCGGATCCCAATCTCGCGTCGCTGTGCCGGCAGATCCGCTCCGGGCTGTTCCTCGCCCATGTGCGCTCGGCGACCTCCGGCGAGGTCTCGCGGGCGAACTGTCATCCCTTTTCGCTGGGCCGTACCCTCTTCATGCACAATGGCCAGATCGGCGGCTATGAGCGGGTGCGCCGGCAGATCGACGCCCTCATTCCCGACCGGCTCTATCCCGCGCGCCGGGGCACCGGCGACAGCGAGGCGATCTTCCTGGCGGCGGCCGGGCGCGGACTGGCGGAACGGCCGGTGGCCGCGGTTGCCGAAACGCTGGCGGAGTGCTGCGCCCGCATGGAGGCGGCGGGCATCACGGCGGCGCTGCGCTTTTCCGCCCTTCTGTCCGACGGCGAGCGGCTGCATGCCTTCCGCTGGGCGAGCGACGCTCATCCGCCGAGCCTCTATTGGGCGCGCCTGGCCGGCGGCATCGCGATTGCGTCGGAGCCCTTTTCCGTCGAGGCCGGCGCCTGGACGCCGGTCCCCCCGGGCTCGGTGCTGATCGCCG
>JBBSSF010000005.1:0-19681 GCA_038242345.1 Hyphomicrobiales bacterium | reverse complement strand
GAGCTGCCGGTTGTCGGACGGGTGGCGCTCCCTCCACGTGTGGACGAGCGAAGCGCGGACGTAGCCGCAAGGGGCCGGCCGCTCGGCCGAGGACGGCACCTTACGCCGCCGGCGCTGCAACAGGTATAGCCGGACGCTCCTCCGGCTCACCGGGTCGCTGGGCTTCGCCGCGGCGCTGGTCGCGGGCTGCACCACCCGGGGCAGCGGCGCCGAGGCCAGATAGGAATAGCCCAGCCGCAGTACCCGCGGCGTGAGCTGGTAGAACTTGCCGTCGAACTCCGCATGGCCGGTCTTCACCAGCGTCATCAGACAGCGCCGGGCGGTGGCCCGCTCCAGACCCGTCAGGCGCGCCACATCGGCAATCGTCAGCCGCTCGCGCCCGCGGTCGAACACCTCGATCACCGCCAGCCCCTTGGCGAAGCCCGCGATCACCGAACCGTCGCGCTCCTCGGCCTGCGTTCCCGTCATCGCCCGCTCTCCCTCGTCGCAAGCCCGACCGGGCGCCCAGTTATCTCTGGATCATATGTGCGATATGCGAACGTATCGTCGACATGCGCCCCTGACAAGAGGGTGTCCGACACTGAAAAAGGGCGCGTGAAGACGGCCATGCCTAACCGCGCCGGAGCGGATTTTGCCCGATCCTGCGCAGGGTCACGTACGAAGCTGCGATCGCATGCACCTCGAACCGTCCGGCACAGGCCCAGACGCCCCCGCGCTCGATCAGGAGCAGGATTGGATAGCCCGCATGGCGTTGCCGAATGAGGCAGCGGTTTGCCGTTTCCTCGGGGTTGATCTGGCCTTTCCTCGCCTTGAAGGCGTAATCGAACAATTCTCCGCCCTGCGCGTGCCAGCCATCATCGTCATAGGATCCAGTCCTTGAGCGAACGATGACGGCCTTGATGGCTTCAGGAGGGCCGATCCAGTTGATGCCCTGCATTGGCGTGTTGCCGATGCGGACATCTGCCCCGCCCCAGAACGTGGAACCAGGCTGCTTGGAGCCGATGATCAGGGCGTAGAGTACCGACTTGCCGATTTCATCGCCCGCGTCGAAGGACAGAAGGTCCTTGGGTGTCATCGTACGCTCCCGGAGTGCATCTTGTCTGATGCTTGCAAATGCTGCGCTCCAGGGCAATGCGATGTCGAACCGGTGCGTGTGGCAACGGCGTGCGGGATTGGCACGCGGAAATGGTCAGGGCCGCCGACACGGGGTGTCGGCAGCCCTGAACAAGGCATTGAAGAGTGGGCGCAGGTCCGGGTGGTCTCAGGCGCTGAGGCGCTCGATCTCGGCGCCGCAGCGCGAGAGCTTGTCTTCCAGCCGCTCGAAGCCGCGGTCGAGATGATAGATGCGGTGCACCTGGGTCTCGCCCTCGGCGGCAAGGCCGGCGATCACCAGCGACACCGAGGCGCGCAGGTCGGTCGCCATCACCGGGGCGCCCTTGAGGGTCGACACGCCGTCGATGGTGGCGGTCTCGCCGTCGAGCTGGATGCGGGCACCGAGACGGGCCAGCTCCTGCACGTGCATGAACCGGTTCTCGAAGATGGTCTCGCGGATGCGCGACTGGCCCTTGGCCTTGGTGGTCAGGGCCATCAGCTGGGCCTGAAGGTCGGTCGGGAAGCCGGGGAAGGGGGCGGTCGTCACGTCCACCGGATCGATGCCGTGGCCGTTGCGCTTCACGCGGATGCCTTCGTTGGTCACCGTGATGTCGGCGCCGGCCTGACGCAGGATCGCGATCGGGCTTTCCAGCAGGTCGGCGCTGGCGCCTTCCAGCATCACGTCGCCGCCGGTCATGGCAACCGCCATGGCATAGGTGCCGGTCTCGATGCGGTCCGGCACCACCCGGTGGCGGGCGCCGCGCAGGCGCGGCACGCCCTGGATGCGGATGGTCTCGGAGCCGGCGCCGGAAATGCGCGCGCCCATGGCAATCAGGCACTGGGCGAGATCGACGATCTCGGGCTCGCGGGCGGCGTTCTCGATGACGGTCTCGCCCTTGGCCAGCGTCGCGGCCATCAGCAGCGTGTGGGTGGCGCCCACCGACGGCTTCGGCAGCACGACGCGGTTGCCGACGAGGCCCTTCCTCGCCCGGGCGACCACATCGCCGCCCTCGATCTCGATGTCGG
The DNA here is from genome assembly GCA_038242345.1 of Hyphomicrobiales bacterium. Classification (GTDB taxonomy): domain Bacteria; phylum Pseudomonadota; class Alphaproteobacteria; order Rhizobiales; family Segnochrobactraceae; genus JBBSSF01. Next base: position 17,563 of record JBBSSF010000005.1, on the reverse strand, counting down.
TGCCGAGCGCCTTCAGTCCGTCGATGAAGAAGTCCACCGGGCGCGTGCCGATGGCGCAGCCGCCGGGCAGCGACACCCGGGCCTCGCCCATGCGCGCCAGCAGCGGACCGATGACCCAGAAGCTCGCCCGCATCTTGGAGACGAGCTCATAGGGCGCGGTGGTGTCGACGATGGCGCGGGCCGACATGTGCACGGTCTGGCCGGACATGGCGTCCTGACCGTTGCGCTTGCCCTCGATCGAATGATCGACGCCATGGTTGGAGAGGATGTTGAACAGCAGCTGGACGTCGCGCAGCCGCGGGACATTTTCCAGCGTCAGGGTCTCGTCGGTCAGGAGACTGGCGATCATCAGCGGCAGCGCCGCATTCTTGGCGCCCGAGATGGGAATCGTGCCGGTGAGCGTGTTGCCGCCGACGATCCTGATCCGATCCATGCCGTTCTTGTCCTCACCCCGGGCGCGTCCGGCAAGGGCGGACGTGTCGCGCGGATCCGTCTGGAAGGTTGCTGTCGGCCCGGCTCCGGACGGTTCCCCCCGAGGGTGGAGCGTCGCGGAAGGCCGCCCTCTCCGGGCGGTTCCGACGGGCGCCGGTCACCCTCTATAGGCGACCGCGTCTGGTTAAGAAACCGTCATCCAGTCGTGACCGAAAGATGGCCATCATCGGGGAAAGGCGCGCGGGCCGGCGCGAAAGCGGGGCCTGCCTGCAAATCGGCCACACCTGTCCGTGTCCGGTCCCTGTCCGGCGGGGCCGGGGCGGCGGGGGACGCCGGGAGTGCGCGTCAGTCCTCCTCGCCGAAGCCGCAGCAGACGAGCTGGGAGATGGCCTCCAGCGCCGCCTGGGCCTCGGGGCCCGCGGCCGAGACGCGGATGGTGGAGCCCGGCCCGGCCGCCAGCATCATCAGCCCCATGATGGAGGTGCCGACGACGCTCTGGCCATCCTTGGAGACGGTCAGCTCGGCGTCGAACCCTTCGGCGCACTTGACGAACTTGGCCGAGGCCCGGGCGTGCAGCCCGCGCCGGTTGACGATGGCGAGGTCCCGGGTGAGCCCACCGGCCGACCGGGAAACGGAATGGTCCATGGATTATCTCGCAAGCACCTGACGGGCGACGGAGATATATTTCTGGCCCGCCTTGCGCGCCTCTTCAACGGCCTCGGGCAGGTCCAGCTCGTCGCGGATCTTGGCCAGTTTGACCAGCATCGGCAGGTTCACGCCAGCGATGACCTCGACATTGGTGTTATCCATCACGGAGATGGCGAGATTGGACGGGGTGCCGCCGAACATGTCGGTGAGCAGCACCACGCCCTGTCCCGCCTCCACCTCGGCGACCGCCGCGATGATGTCGCGCCGGCGCTGCTCGATGTCGTCATCGGGGCCGATGCAGACGGTGGCCACCCGCGGCTGCGGGCCGACCACATGCTCCATGGCGGACTTGAACTCGTCGGCGAGACGGCCATGGGTGACGAGAACGAGGCCGATCATGACTGTACCTGAAGGCTGAAAGAGGGGAGGCGGGTCTCGATACGCTTCGCGCCGCGGATGCGGGGCATCGCCGGGGCGACGCGCCTTCGTGCGGGGGTGTCAGACCGCTGCATCAGTTCCTTCCCAGTTGACGGGCACGGCCGGAGATGGCCGGTGCCGCAGGACGACGGGAACCGGCGCGCTGCCGTCTTCTCCCGTCGCCGCTCGGGCTTTGTTCTGGCGCAGGGTTTCCACCGGTGGCCCGCATCGGCGGGGGCGTCGCCCGGTCCGAAGCACGGAGTCCTGCATTCGGCGTATCTTGGCGTGCCTTTTTCGCGGCGCAAGAGGAAATGGCAGGCGACCGGGTGACGGGACGATGCCGGCAGGGGCGCGGCGTCATGTCCGGTTCCCCGCCCGGGATCGGCAAAAAGGGATGATCCGGAAGCCGATTGCCGGCAATTGTTCACCCGTCCGTCAGGGTCTGAGGCGGATGCGCCCGGTGACGAGGGTCTCGAGGGCCAGTTCCACAAGTCCCGCCGCCAGACTGGAACGGGACGGCACATGCACCCGGGCGAGCGGACAGCCCGCGATCTCCATGCGGCGAGACGCCGCATCCGGCATCCGCTCGATCCCGGCCGCGGCCACGAGATCGACGACGAGGGCGAGACGGGTGCCGGAGACGTAGGGCAGTTCGACCAGGCCGAGGCCGGCGACTTCCAGGAGGCCGGCGAGCGCCGGTGGCGGCGCGGCGGTCAGGTGGCCGTCTCCGTCCGGGATCAGGATCACCCGGTCGTCGGCGATCAGGTGGCCATCGCGGCCGCAGAGGCGGGCGCGCTCCAGCAGAAGGCGGACGAGGGTGGACTTGCCGGCGCCCGACGGGCCGCGGATCAGGATGCCGTGCCCGTCGAGACGGAGGGCGCTGGCGTGGACGGTGGCCGGCGCGCTCACGAGATCATCGCCGGCAGGCGCACCACGAACCGGGCGCCCAGCACCGCATGGCTGCCGCCGGCATCAGGCGCGCCGTCGGCGTCGTCGCCCTCGGGCCGCTCGGCGGGGCCGGGCACATCGGCCAGCCGGTTCTCGGCCTTGATGCGTCCGCGGTGGGCCTCGACGATCTGCTTGGAGATGGAAAGGCCGAGGCCGGAATTGTTGCCGAAGCTCTCGCCGTCGGGCCGGTCGGTATAGAAGCGCTCGAAGATGCGGTCGAACTGGTCCGGCCGGATGCCCGGGCCCTCGTCCTCCACGGTGAGGAGCACATCCCGCGACAGCCGCTTCAGGGTCACCCGCACCGTGCCGCCCGCGGGCGAGAAGGAGCGGGCATTGTCGACGAGATTGGTGACCACCTGCCCGAGCCGGCTGTCATGGCCCAGCACCATGTAGCCGGTGTTGGACTTCACCTTGCCGATGGTCAGCTCGATGGTCGGGCCGCCCTCCCGGGTGATCTCGCGCTGGATGGCGACGACGGTCTCCACCAGCCGGGCCATGTCGACGGGCTCGGAGTCCTCCCGCGACAGCTCGGCATCGAGGCGCGAGGCGTCGGAGATGTCGGAAATCAGCCGGTCGAGACGCTTCACGTCGTGCTGGATGATGTCGAGCAGGCGCCGGCGCGATTCGTCGGTGCGGGCGAGCGGCAGGGTCTCCACCGCCGAGCGCACCGAGGTGAGCGGGTTCTTCAGCTCGTGGGCGACATCGGCGGCAAAGGCCTCGATGGCGTCCATGCGCTTGTAGAGGGCCGCGGTCATGTCGGAAAAGGCCTGGGCCAGATGGCCGATCTCGTCGCGCCGGTCGGAGAAGTCGGGAAACTCCTCCCGCGCCTTGACGCCCCGGCGCACCCGGTCGGCGGCGGCGGCCAGCCGCCGCATCGGCCCGGCGATGGTGCCGGCGAGCAGCACCGACAGCACCACCATGACGACGGCGGCGACCGCGAACACGCGCAGGATGGCGAGACGCTCGGCGCGCAGGATGGCGTCGATGTCGTCGCCCTGGGTGGAGAGCAGCAGCACGCCGACGGTGGAGCGCGCCCGCAGGATCGGCACCGCGACGGAGACCACCAGCTCGCCCTTGTCCGTCACCCGGACGATGCTGGCCGGGGCGCCGTTGAGGGCGCGCTCGACCTCGGGGAAGGCGCGCACGCCGGTGCCATCCCGGGCGACGGGAAATTCATTCTGCCGCAGCCAGCGCTCGACCATGCTCCAGGCCCGGGCGAAGGGGCCGCCTTCCGGCTCGGGCTCGGGCTCGTCGGGCGGGTCGAAGCGCAGGATGTCGCCGAAGCCGTAGAGATGGCGCGAATCAAGCAGCACCGTCCCGTCGCGGTCGAAGATGCGGGCGCGCGTCTTGGTCGGCGAGATCAGGCGCCGCAGCACCGGCGCGACCCGCTCCGGGCTGATGGAGAAATCCAGCGCGGTGTTGGGATCCTCCACCGGCGGCGGCAGCCGGTTGGCCTGCATCCGGAACAGCTCGTCCGGGTCGATGGTGATCTGGTTGGTGTCGACGCTGGCCGAGGCCGCGATGGCGGCCGAGATGATCTCGCCCTGGATCAGCAGGCTTTCCACCCGGGCGTCGATGAGGCCGGCGCGGAACTGGTTCAGATAGAGGATGCCCGACACCAGCGCGGCAAGGCCGGCGAGGTTGAGGAACACGATCCGCCGGGTGAGGCTGGTGAACAGATGGGCGCCGACGGCGCGCATGGCCCGGTCGAAGGTGCGCCGGAAGAGGGTCGCGCGCCGGCGCCGGGTCCGGCCCGGGGAGCGGGCAGGGCGGGCGCCGCCCGCCTTCGCTTCATCGGCGCGTGTGTCCATGATTGTCCCGGACGAGGCGGGCCGGCATCGGCGGGATGCCGGCCCCCGCCTCAGAGTTCCTTGAAGCGATAGCCGACGCCGTAGAGCGTCTCGATCATGTCGAAATCGTCGTCGACCGCCTTGAACTTCTTGCGCAGCCGCTTGATGTGGCTGTCGATGGTGCGGTCGTCGACATAGACCTGGTCTTCATAGGCCGCATCCATCAGCGCGTTGCGGCTCTTGACGACGCCGGGACGCTGGGCGAGCGCATAGAGGATCAGGAATTCGGTGACGGTGAGCGTCACCGGCTGGCCCTTCCAGGTGCAGGTGTGGCGCTCCTGGTCCATCACCAGACTGCCGCGCTCCAGCACCTTGGAGGCGTCCGGCACCCGCGGGGCGGTGCCGTCGCGCGGGCCGGCGCGGCGCAGCACGGCGCGCACCCGCTCCACCAGCAGGCGCTGGGAGAATGGCTTCCGGATGAAGTCGTCGGCGCCCATCTTGAGACCGAACAGCTCGTCGATCTCGTCGTCCTTGGACGTCAGGAAGATCACCGGGAGATCGGTGCGCTGGCGCAGGCGCCGCAGCAGCTCCATGCCGTCCATGCGCGGCATCTTGATGTCGAAGATGGCGAGGTCCGGCGGGCTGGCCTCCAGCCCGTCGAGGGCGGACGCCCCGTCCGTATAGGTCTGGACCCGGTATCCCTCGGCCTCCAGGGCGATGGAGACCGAGGCGAGGATGTTCCGGTCGTCATCGACGAGCGCGATCGTCGGCATGGGCTCTCCTCTCTCCATCTCGTCCCGGCCCGGTGGTGGCCCCTTCAAGGCGCGCCGGACATCCTGTCCCCACCATTGCTGTTCGGGCGGAACAGGCGTCGGGAACGGGCCGAAAATATGGCGCCGCGCTTTCTTCGATGCCAGAAGACTTTCGAGGAATCGACCGCATTGCCGCGGGGCTGTCGGCGCGGCGGTTCGCAGGGGAAAGAAGACACCCCGCCTCACGCCCGGCAAGGGCGCCGGCGCCCGGGCCGGAAAGGCCGGTGCGCTGGCGCTCCGGGCCGCCCGGCGGCGCGGAGAGGGATATGCACATGCTTCCCGCTCGCAGTTGACTTGCGGGAGCGTCGGCCCAGGCGCTAATCGGAAGGCCGGGCCGTCCGCCCGAAGTCCTGTGGCCGCTGCTGGTGGCCGTGCCGGAGAGAGCCGATGTCCGTTGCCGAATCCCCGTCTCCCGATCCCGAGGCCGTGGCGATCGCCCGCCGCCTGCTGCGCACCGGCACCCGGGCGGCGCTGGCGACGCTGATGCCCGGCACCGGCGCCCCCTATGCGTCGCTGGTCGCCTATGCGACGGACCCGGCCGGGGCGCCGCTGCTGCTGATCTCGACCCTTGCGGTGCACACCCGCAATCTTCAGGCCGATCCGCGTGCCGCCCTCCTCATCGAGGATCCGGCCCGGCCGGAGGAGGCCGATCCCCTGCGCGAGGCCCGGCTGAGCCTCGCCGGACGGCTGGAGCCGAGCGCGGATCCCGTGGTCGCCCGCCGCTTCCTCGCCCGGCATCCCGATGCGGCCGGCTATGCCAGCTTCCGCGATTTCGGCTTCTACCGTTTCGTCATCGAGGGGGCCCATCAGGTGGCCGGCTTCGGCCGCATCACCGATCTCGCCCCGGCCGACCTGCTGCTGGACCTGACCGGCCGCGAGGCCCTGGTGGAGAGCGAACCCGGCGCGCTCGCGCACATGGCCGAGGACCATGCCGACATTCCGCCCCTCTACGCGACGAAGCTGCTGGGCCTGCCCGAGGCCGACTGGCGCTTCTCGGGATTCGACCCGGAGGGACTGGATCTGGTGGCCGGCCGGCGCACGGCGCGCCTGCTCTTTCCCGCCCCGGTGGCCAGTTCCGGCGACCTGCGCAAGGCCCTTGTTGCCCTGGCAGGCACCGCACGCGCGGCCTGACGTCGCGGGGAAACCGGTGACGCTCCCGTGACACGGGGATCACGATGTTGTGATCGCGCTGTTCCCGGCACGCGGCAACGTTTCAGATCCTCTTCTTTTGCCGGCAAGGGGGGGAAAGGGCTGCCGCGACCTTTCCGGGGGGGCGCAAGGGGCCCCCGGGAGCGGTCTCATCCGGACATTGTGCGGCCGGGCGCGGCGCTCTACAGTGTCGCCCGTTCGCTGGCGCCCGTGCGATTTGTCCGTGTAACCCGAATGGGTTAAGCGGAAATCTCCCGATTCTGCCCCGACAGACGCCCCCTGCGGGTGGGCGGGGTCGTGCCGGACGTCAGGGCGCGGGCACTTCTGGACGGGCCCCGGTGCGGCGGGGGCGCGTCGGCGTCCGGGGCTGGCTGGCTTTATCCTTCAGGCGATCGGGGACTGCATCCCCGGGGCGCCCGGGAAAGCAGCGGCCGGCCCGGCATCCTTCTGGACCCTTCGTTGCCCGAAACCCCGTGCGGACGGGTGGGCACGAAGCCACACGAGAATATGAGAGAGGCCTCAAGGTGAAAGAGTCGGGCACGCGGAACAGCGCCGTCGGCGCGGATGCGATCGGATTCGAGGGTCTGGCCGGTATCAACTGGAACTTCCTGGAGCCCCGGCTCTATGAAGAGGCCGTCCGCCGCGGCGAAGGCAGCATCATCAAGGGCGGCGCGTTCGCCGTCGACACCGGTGTCCACACCGGTCGTTCCGCGCAGGACAAGTTCGTCGTGCGCGACGCCACCACCGAAGACAACGTGTGGTGGGACAACAACAAGCCGATGGATCCGGCCAACTTCGACGTGCTCTATGCCGACATGCTGGCGCATGCCAAGGGCAAGGAGCTGTTCGCTCAGGATCTCTATGGCGGCACCGATCCGGCCTACCGGGTCTCGACCCGCGTCTACACGGAATATGCCTGGCACTCGCTGTTCATCCGCACCCTGCTGGTGCGGCCGGCGGCTGAGGAGCTGGCGTCCTTCGTGCCGTCGCTGACCATCATCGACCTGCCGTCCTTCCGGGCCGACCCGAAGAAGCATGGCTGCCGCTCCGAGACGGTGATCGCCGTCAACTTCTCCAAGGGCCTCGTGCTCATCGGCGGCACCTCCTATGCCGGCGAGATGAAGAAGTCGGTCTTCACCTGGCTGAACTACCTGCTGCCGCCCAAGCACGTCATGCCGATGCACTGCTCGGCCAATGTCGGCAAGGACAACGACACGGCCATCTTCTTCGGCCTGTCCGGCACCGGCAAGACCACCCTGTCGGCCGACGCCTCGCGCACCCTCATCGGTGACGACGAGCACGGCTGGGGCTCCTACGGCGTGTTCAACTTCGAGGGCGGCTGCTACGCCAAGGCCATCCGCCTGTCGCGCGAGGCCGAGCCGGAGATCTACGCCACCACCGAGCGCTTCGGCACCGTGCTGGAGAATGTCATTTTCGATCCGGTCACCCGCGTTCCGGATTTCAATGACGACTCCAAGACCGAGAACACCCGCGCCGCCTACCCGATCAACTACATCCCGAATGCCTCGCTGACGGGTCAGGCGCCGCAGCCGAAGAACATCATCTTCCTGACGGCGGACGCCTTCGGCGTTCTCCCGCCGATCTCGAAGCTGACGCCGGCCCAGGCCATGTACCACTTCCTGTCCGGCTACACCGCCAAGGTGGCCGGCACCGAGAAGGGCGTGACCGAGCCGACCGCGACCTTCTCGACCTGCTTCGGCGCGCCCTTCATGCCGCGGCATCCGAGCGAGTATGGCAACCTGCTGCGTGACCTGATCGCCCAGCACAATGTCGACTGCTGGCTGGTCAACACCGGCTGGACCGGTGGCGCCTATGGCGTCGGCCACCGCATGCCGATCAAGGCCACCCGTGGCCTGCTGACGGCGGCCCTCGATGGCTCGCTGAAGGCGGTCGAGTTCCGCACCGACGCCTTCTTCGGCTTCGCCGTGCCGGTTGCCGTGCCGGGCGTGGACACCACGATCCTCAACCCGCGCGACACCTGGGCCGACAAGGCCGGCTTCGACGCCCAGGCGCAGAAGCTCGTCTCCATGTTCGTCAAGAACTTCGAGAAGTTCGAGGCGCATGTGGACGCCGCCGTCCTCGCGGCCGCTCCGGCTGGCGCCGTCGCCGCCGAGTGAGGATCTGATGGGCAGGCGGATGCTCCGGCAGGCCGCCTGCTGATCGATCGCTCCGGCATCCGGACCGATCTGTCCGGACTGACATCCCGTCTCGAAGGCGGCCGGTGACCCCGGCCGCCTTCCTGCGTTCCGGGGACGCGGTCCGGAGGCGCCGCCGCCGCGGCGCGTCCACTCCTGGTGGAGGGATGCCGGTCTGACAACGCCAGCATGTCGGAGCTCGGGGGGGAGCCGCGACCGGGCGGGTTTGCTGATGCGCGGCCGGGCGGAAAAGGGCATGATCCGCGCCGTCGGCCCGGCGCGGTGCGGCAGGACTGTCCGGAGCGGGCGCGTGCGCCGGGAGGCATCGGCCCCGGGGGACTGGACGATGGCCCTCGCCGGACCGGGGCAGATTTCTCATGTCCTTTCATACCAGAGATCCTTGAAAGGGACTCTTTGGTATTCCGATGCGGATTTCCCATGCCCTTGGGGCATATGAGAAATTCGCTGTTCTTCAGGCGCGTGGGTGCGGTCGGCACTTCATGCGCCTGGTATCAGAAGACGCGGAAATCAGCCGGTGCCGGGCGCCCGGGTGCGGCGGGATCGGGGCAGGCCCCGGCTCGCAGCCGCGGTGCCGATCCCAAGGGGGGCGGCGGCCGGACCGACGATGATGGCAGGTGATGCCCGGGCGGCCTCAAGGGGGACTTCCGGGTGTCGACATGCGGATTTCCGCCGGCCTCCGGCGGGGGATTCGCACTTCTTGCGCGCCGGGATGCGTCCGCATCCCGGGCGGAGCTGGCAGGACAGGGCGGGACATGCGGACGCGGGTGATTCTCTCCATTGATGGCTGCGGGGCGCGCGGTCTCATTCCGGTGCGGTTCCTGGAGGCCCTGACCCAGCGGCTTTCCCGGCGCGGCAAGATGGAGCCGCTGTGGCGCTATCTGGATCTGGTCTGCGGCACCTCGGCGGGCGGCCTGATCGCGGCTGCCCTGGCAGCGCCCGCGCCGGGGGCGGCCGGGATGCCGGCCCTCGACATGCCGGGGCTGCGGGCGCTGTTCGAGATCGAGCTCGAACACGCCTTCCGCCACGACACCGGAACCCGGCTGGCCCGCTTCATCCGCAATCCCGTCGGCGTGGCCGACCGCGTGCACGATTCCCGCGCCCTCGAAATGGTGCTGAAGTCGGTATTCGGCTATGGCGCGCTGTCGTCGGCGCTCGTGCCGCTGCTGCTGCCGGTCTATGACATCGAGGCCCGCACGCCGCTGACGCTTGCCGGCGGCAGGCCCGTCGACGCCGACTATTATACCTTCGAGGCCGTGCGGGCCGCCATGGCGACGCCGACGGTGTTCGAGCCCGGACTGGCCGAGGACCTGAGCACCCGCCGGGTGCGCTCCCTCATCGACGGGGTGCTGCACGCCGCCGACCCGGTGCTGGTGGCGCTGCTGCACGCGCGCCAGCAGCCCTGGTGGGGCAGGGAGCCGCTGCTGGTGCTCTCCCTCGGCGCGGGCGGGCGGCTTGGCGATCCGCGGCTGCGCGGCTTCGCCCATGACCGGGCCGCGGCCTGGGGCCCGATCGGCTGGATCGGCCGGCGGACCGGCCGGCCGGTGCTGTCGATCTCCGCCCAGGCCCAGACCAGCGTGACGGTTCCGACGGCCCGCGCCCTCATCGAATCGGTCGGCGGACAATATGTGCGTCTCGACGGCGATCTCGGTGTCGCCAGCGAGCGCCTGGACGACATGAGCCCGGCCAATCTGGGCTGGCTCAACGAGGCCGCCGAACGAATAGTCCGCCGCCAGGTGGAGGATCTGGAGGTCGTCGCCGATCTTCTGGAGCCGCGGGCCGGGCTGGAGCCGGCCTGATACCAGGCGCACGACGTGCGGACCGCACCTTAGCGCCTGAAGGACAGCAGATTTCTCATATGCCCCAAGGACATGAGAAATCTGCATCGGAATGCCAAAGAGTCCTCTTCGAGGATCTTTGGCATGACGGGCCGGCACGCCACTGCGATCCGTCAGCCCCGCGGGTGCCGCGGCCATCTCCTGCCGGACCGGGCATCCGTCCGGCTTCCGGGGGAGGGGAGGGCTCCGAGGGCGCGTCAGGGCGCGACGAAGCCGCCCATGGCGGTGACGAGGGCCCATTCGGCCTCCGTCACCGGCTGGACGGAGAGGCGCGAGTTTTTCACCAGCATCATGTCGGCAAGCTCCGGCCGGGCCTTGATCTCGGCGAGCGTGACGGCGCGCGGAAACGGGCCGACGGCGCGGATGTCGACGCACGACCACGTGCCGGTGCCATCGGTGGAGTCCGGATGGGCCAGCGCCGACACCTCGACCACGCCGACGATCCGCTTCTCGTTGACCGAGTGGTAGAAGAAGCCGCGGTCGCCGAGCTGCATCGCCTGCATCTGCTTCTTGGCGAGATGATTGCGCACGCCGGTCCATTCCGTGCCGGCGGCGCCGGCAGCCGTCTGGTCGTCCCACGACCACGTGCCCGGCTCGCTCTTGAACAGCCAGTAGGCCATCAGTCTTTCCTCTGATACCAGGCACCTAAGTGCTGATCGCGCCGTGCGCCTGAAGATCAGCAGATTTTCCAATGCCCTAAGGGCGTGGAAAATTTGCCCCCCAATACCAAAGAGTCCTTTTCGAGGAACTTTGGTATCAGAGCCCCGCGCCCGTCACCTTGCGATAGGGGTGCACCTCGACCGAGCCGAACAGGCCGGCTTCGGCATAGGGGTCCGTTGCGAGGAAAACGCGGGCGTCAGCCAGATCCGTTGCCTCGATGATGAGGCAGGAGCCGACGGGCGTCTCGCCGGCGGGATCGAGAATCGGTCCGGCCAGCCGCATCCGCTCGCCCGCCGCTTCCAGCCAGGCGAGGTGGGCGGGGCGCACGGCGAGGCGCAGGTCGAGATGGTCGGGCTTGTCCTTGGCGACGAACAGGAACAGCATGAAAGGGGTCTCCGCTCCCGGACCGGCGGCAGAATCGCCGCTCCGGCCCGTCTCGGCCGGACTAGAGCAGGTTCGGCCGTTCCGGCCAAGCGGGGGACGGGGCCCGTGCGTGCCGCTGCCCCGGGCGCGTGTGCATCAGATGCGCCCGTCCGGGTGATTGACGCGGCTCCGGCTTTGTGACATGAGAGCGGCCGGATCGGCGGCGGAACTTCCGCCGCCGTTGTCGTTGCCTGCCCGGCCGGTCCCCGTCTGGACCTCACTCTTGCCGGAGTCGATCCGTCATCCGTGACCGGAAAGAGGATCACGCCCCCGGGCGGTGCAGGACGGCAGAATGATTTTCAGTTGATGTCGGCGTGTCCAGCTTTCCGGATCGCCGCCCGAAAGAGAAGCTGGGACGAAGCCCATGGCCAATACGACCTCGGCCAAGAAGATGGCCCGCAAGATCGCCACCCGTACGGCGGTCAACAAGTCGCGCCGCAGCCGCGTGCGCACTTTCCTGCGCAAGGTGGAGGAGGCGATCGCCACTGGCGATCAGGCCGCCGCCCAGGTTGCGCTGGCTGCTGCCGAGCCGGAGATCATGCGCGCCGCCGCCAAGGGCGTGGTGCACAAGAACACCGCCTCGCGCAAGGTGTCGCGGCTGACGCTGCGCGTCCGCAAGCTCGGCGCTGCCTGATCGGGCGTCCGGCGCCGGCGGGTGAGTCTCTCCCGCCGGAAGTCGGTCGTGCGGTCCACGAGATCCTGAAAAAGGCCCGGCGGGGCATTCCCGCCGGGCCTTTTTCGTCCGCGGAGCCGGTCGCCCACCCCTTTCCACCACTGTCCACAGCCTTCGGTGTCTAATGATTCTGGGGGGCGGAAGAGGGTCCGGTCCTGACTCAGAAAGTGCAGGACTCCCATGGGCTTGAATCAAGGTCGCCGATCTCCGCCCGGGACGCGGGGGTGTGCGGTGAGTCAAGCCCGGAGCGTCTTAATTTTTTTGGCGGCTTTTCGGCAACGCCCCGAGCCGCCGGGGCGACGCAGCAATCCCTTGAGTCAGAGGGGCTTGCGCCGGAGCCCGCGAGCGAGTCGGAACAGCCATGCACGAGGGGGCGGCAGAAGCGGGTTTCCCTGTCCGCAGAGTCAGTTGCGGGGCCCGGAGGGGCCGTGTATTTTCCCTCCATCGGGCTCCTCTGGCCCGGCTCACCAGACAAATGAGTGTGCTCTGCGCCTTCGATCGCTGGTGCAACCGGTATTTGTTGTGTCGCGTTCTGGATGGCAATCGCATGGTCGCGGTAATGGGCAAGTGTTTGGATTGAGTTAACGTGTCCCCGGTGGATGGTTAGCTCAATTAACCTCTCGTTTACCTTCATTGCATTACTGAGACGGGCGAAATTACGGGGCTGTTCTGGTCTCGGAAGCGAGGAATACTCATGTCACGCCGATATGCCGGATACGGGACCCTCACCACGGTCGGACCGATGCCCCAGGCGGGCGTCGGGGCTGCCGGGACGGGGATCCATCCGGGAACGACCGCTTTGGGCGTGCCGGTCCTCGTGCGGAGCAGGGGGACCACGAGCCCGCTCTCCGGGATGGTCTCGCCGGGCTGCAGGATGATGGGACGGAAGGTCTGCGATCTTCCCTGGAATCTGGGCTGAGAAGGCCAGGGAGGCGAGACGATGGCAACGAAACGCACCCCCGCGGCCGCGCCGGCCGGGGCCGCCGCAGCGCCGCGCACCCGTCGCCGCGCGCCGGCCAAGGCCGAAGCGGTGAAGGCGCCGACGGCTGTGGCCGAGCCCGAGGCGATGGCCCGTCCGGTGCGCCGCACCCGGGCCGCTGCCGCGGCACCGGCACCGGCGGTGGCCGACGAGGCCGGCTGCTGGCCGCGCGTGCGCGACCGGCTGCGGGCGGAGCTGGGCCCCGACGTGTTCGAGAGCTGGTTTTCCCGGGTTGATCTGGAAGGCGTCAGCGGCGCGCTGGTGCGCCTGTCGGTTCCGACCCGGTTCCTGAAGCAGTGGATCCAGACCCATTATCTCGACCAGGTGACGGCGCTGTGGCGCGCCGAGACCGGATCCGAGCGGCGCATCGAGATCACCATGCGGGGCGCGGCGCGCACCCGGGCGGCGGCCGCCACCGTGGCCGAGCCGCTGATCGCGCGCACGCCGCCGGCCCCGGCGCTGTTTCCCGATCTGGTGGAGATGGTCGATTCGCCGGTCCGTCCGGCCGCGCCCGTCAGCGCACCGCGGGCGCCCGCGCGTCCGGCCCAGCCTGCGGCTGTCCGCTTCCAGCCGGAGCCGGCGGCCGAGGGCTCGCTCTCCGGCTCGCCGCTGGACCCGCGCTTCACCTTCGATTCCTTTGTCGAGGGCCGCTCCAACGCCCTCGCTTTGGCGGCGGCTCGCCAGATCGCGACGGCCCGCCCGACCGATCCGGTGGTCTACAATCCGCTCTACATCCACGCCCCGGTGGGGCTCGGCAAGACCCACCTGATCCAGGCCATCGGCTCGGAGGCGCGCCGCGCCATGCCCGGCCGCAAGGTGCTGGCGCTGACGGCCGAGCACTTCATGTTCCGCTTCGTGGCGGCGCTGAAGACCCAGTCGGCCATGGCGTTCAAGGAGAGCCTGCGGGCGATCGACCTCCTCATCATCGACGACCTGCAGTTCCTGCACGGCGACAAGGTGCAGGAGGAATTCTGCCACACCCTCAACACGCTGATCGATGGCGGTCGGCAGGTGGTAGTGGCGGCCGACCGGCCGCCGGTGGAGCTGGAAACCTTCGACAGCCGGGTGCGCTCGCGCCTCGGCGGCGGCCTCGCCGTGGAGATCGCCGCGCCGGACTATGACATGCGCCGCACGATCCTCGCCCGGCGTCTCAACGTCCAGCGCCACACCCATCCGGGGCTGGAGGTGCCGGAGGCCGTGCTCGATTTCGTCGCCCGCTCCATCACCAGCAACGGCCGCGACCTTGACGGCGCCATGACCCGGCTCGTCGCCCACAACCAGCTGACCGGCGCGCCGATCACGGTCGAGATGGCCGAGACGGCACTGCGCGACCTGCTGCGCGGGCGCGAGGTGAAGCGGGTCCGCATCGAGGACATCCAGCGGGTGGTCTCGCTGCACTACCAGGTGTCGCGGGCCGACCTCGTCTCGGCGCGCCGCACCCGGGTGATCGTGCGGCCGCGCCAGATCGCCATGTATCTGGCCAAGACGCTGACGCTGCGCTCCCTGCCGGAGATCGGCCGGCGCTTCGGCGGCCGCGACCACACCACGGTGCTGCACGCGGTGCGCAAGATCGAGGGCGAGCTGAAGAGCGACCCGTCGCTGGCCGACGACATGGAGACGCTGAAGCGCATGCTGGACGACTGAACGTCGTTCGGTGATGGCCCCGTCAGGGGCCGACTCAGCCGCGAACAGTTCCGAGCAGGCCGGTCCCCCAGGGGCCGGCCTGTCTGCTTTTACGGATGCCCGACGGATGGGAGAAATCCGAAAATCTCCAAGGATCCCGCGATCATCGGGTGCGACAGCTTGGCGCGCACGACGGGAATGTGCGCAAAGGGGGCCCCGACCATTTGGCGAGAGCCCGGGCGCCGAGTTTGCCTTGAACGGGTCCGGTAAAGGGAGTAGTCACACCGCATCACGAGCTTCTTGTGGTACCGGCAGTTTACGTTAAGGGAACTATAATTCCATGGCGCGGACCAAGATCGCACTGATCGGCTCAGGTCAGATCGGTGGCACGCTCGCCCACCTGGCGGGGCTGAAGGAACTCGGCGACGTCGTTCTGTTCGACATCGCCGAGGGCACTCCCCAGGGTAAGGGTCTCGACATCGCCGAGTCCTCCCCGGTGGGTGGCTTTGATGCGGCCTATACGGGCGCCAACTCCTATGAGGCGATCGCCGGTGCCTCGGTGATCATCGTGACCGCTGGCGTGCCGCGCAAGCCCGGCATGAGCCGCGATGACCTCCTGGGCATCAACCTGAAGGTCATGGAAGCCGTTGGCAAGGGCATCGCGCAGTATGCTCCCGACGCCTTCGTCATCTGCATCACCAACCCGCTCGACGCGATGGTATGGGCGCTGCAGAAGTTCTCCGGTCTCCCGGCCAACAAGGTCGTGGGCATGGCCGGCGTGCTCGATTCGGCCCGCTTCCGCTATTTCCTCGCCGACGAGTTCAAGGTGTCGGTGAAGGACGTGACCGCCTTCGTGCTCGGCGGCCATGGCGACGACATGGTGCCGTCGGTGCGCTACTCGACCGTTGCCGGCATCCCGCTGCCGGACCTGATCGAGCTCGGCTGGACCACCCAGGAGAAGCTGGACGCCATCGTCGAGCGCACCCGCAAGGGTGGCGGCGAGATCGTCGCGCTGCTGAAGACCGGTTCGGCTTTCTATGCGCCGGCCACCTCGGCCATTGCCATGGCCGAGTCCTACCTGAAGGACCAGCGCCGCGTGCTGCCGTGCGCGGCTTATCTCTCCGGTGAGTATGGTCTGTCCGACATGTATGTCGGCGTGCCGATCGTCATCGGCGCCAATGGCGTCGAGAAGGTCGTCGAGATCAAGCTCGACGCCGAAGAGACCAAGATGTTTGAGAAGTCGGTGGCTTCGGTCAAGGGTCTGGTTGACGCCTGCAAGGCCATCAATCCGGCGCTCGCCTGATATTTTGGGGAATTGGTGCCGGCCCGCCAGTCAACTGGCGGGTCCGGCCATCAAGGGGGGAGACCCAATGAATATTCATGAATATCAGGGCAAGGCCATCCTGAAGGAGTACGGGGCGCCCGTCTCCCGTGGTGTGCCGATCTTCACGGCCGGCGAGGCGGAAGCGGCGGCCAACGAACTCGGCGGTCCGCTCTGGGTCGTCAAGTCCCAGATCCACGCCGGTGGCCGTGGCAAGGGCAAGTTCAAGGAAGTCGAGAAGGCTGGCGAGAAGGGCGGCGTCCGTCTCGCGAAGTCGGTCGACGAGGTGAAGCTGTTCGCCGAGCAGATGCTCGGTTCGACGCTTGTCACCATCCAGACCGGCGCGGCCGGCAAGCAGGTCAACCGCCTCTACATCGAGGACGGTTCGGACATCGAGAAGGAATTCTACATCTCGGCGCTGGTCGATCGCGCGACCAGCCGGGTGGCCTTCGTCGTGTCCACCGAAGGCGGCATGGACATCGAAGAGGTGGCGCACTCCACCCCCGAGAAGATCCACACCTTCTCCGTCGATCCGGCCACCGGCATCATGCCGCATCATGGCCGCACGGTCGCCAAGGCGCTCGGCCTGAAGGGCTCGCTCGCCAAGGAAGCGGAAGATCTCGTTGCCAAGCTCTATGCCGCCTTCGTCGGCAAGGACATGGCGATGCTGGAGATCAACCCGCTGATCGTCACCAAGGACGGCCATCTGCGCTGTCTGGACGCCAAGGTATCCTTCGACTCCAACTCGCTGTTCCGGCACCCGGAGCTGGCCGAGCTGCGCGACCTCACCGAAGAGGACGCCAAGGAGATCGAGGCCTCCAAGTATGATCTCGCCTACATCGCCCTCGACGGCACCATCGGCTGCATGGTGAACGGCGCGGGTCTGGCCATGGCGACCCTCGACATCATCAAGCTCTACGGCGAAGAGCCGGCGAACTTCCTCGATGTCGGCGGCGGCGCCACGGAAGAGAAGGTGACGGCGGCCTTCAAGATCATCACGTCCGATCCGAACGTGAAGGGCATCCTGGTCAACATCTTCGGCGGCATCATGAAGTGCGACGTCATCGCGCGCGGCGTTCTCGCCGCGGTGAAGGCGGTCGGCCTCCAGGTTCCGCTGGTGGTGCGCCTGGAAGGCACCAACGTCGAGATGGGCAAGCAGATCATCCGCGAGTCCGGTCTCAATGTCATCCCCGCCGACGATCTCGACGACGCGGCGCAGAAGATCGTCAAGGCCGTTCGGGAGGCCAAGTAATGTCCGTTCTGATCGACAAGAATACCAAGGTCATCACCCAGGGCTTTACCGGCAAGAACGGCACCTTCCATTCCGAGCAGGCGATTGCCTACGGAACGAAGCTGGTCGGCGGCACGTCGCCCGGCAAGGGTGGCTCCACCCATCTGGGCCTGCCGGTGTTCGACACCGTGGCCGAAGCCCGCGAGAAGACCGGCGCCGACGCGTCGGTGGTGTATGTGCCGCCTCCGGGCGCCGCTGACGCCATCTGCGAGGCGATCGCCGCCGAGATCCCGCTCATCGTCTGCATCACCGAGGGCATTCCGGTGCTCGACATGGTGCGGGTGAAGCGTGCCCTCTCGGGTTCCAAGTCGCGTCTCGTCGGCCCGAACTGCCCGGGCATCGTGACCGCCGGCGAATCGAAGATCGGCATCATGCCGGCCAACAT
>JBBSSF010000004.1:0-24202 GCA_038242345.1 Hyphomicrobiales bacterium | reverse complement strand
GAAGCGGCCGGCCGGCGCCTGCTGGGGCGGGATCGGCGGCGGCGTCTGCTGGCCACCCCAGCCGGCGCTGGCGCCGGCAGCCGGTGCCGCCGGGGCATTGCCCCAGAGACCGCGGCCGGTGGCCGGCAGGCCGGAGCCGGTGCGGGCAAAGCCGCCGGCGGGCGCCGCCGCCTCGGTCTTCGCCCGTTCGGCGGACGCCTTGGCCTCGGACACCTCGGCCTCAAGGGCGCGGATGCGTTCGTCCACGCGCCGGAGGGCCTCGTTCTGCACGACGATGGTCTGGGCCATGGCATAGGCCGACTGCGGCGCGGCGCCGAGGCGCTGACGGATCAGCGCCTCCGCCTCCGGATCGCGCGGGCCGGTGTCATACTGGTCCAGCCGGTCGAACAGGTCGGAGATGAGCTTGCGCTCCTCGGGCGTCATCGAACCACTCCTTGCGGGGTGAAAGGGAGCCGGCGTCTCGTCTGCCGGCCTCCCCTATCTGGGAACGCCCCCGCGGCGGTGCCATGACGCCCGCGCGGAATTTTCGTGCCCGCCCGCCGGCCGCGATCACAATTTGCGGAGCGAGACGCTCTCGATCCTGTGATCGGCCCCCTTGCGCAGGATCAGATGCGCGCGGGCGCGGGTCGGCAGGATGTTCTCGCGCAGGTTCACCAGATTGATCCGGTGCCACAGCCCGTCGGCATAGGTGTGGGCCTCGTCGTCGGACATGTCGGCATAGCGGCGGAAATAGGAATTCTCGTCGCGGAACCGGGTCTGCTTCAGCCGCATGAAGCGTTCGAGATACCAGCGGTGCAGGATGTCCTCGTCGGCGTCGATATAGATCGAGAAGTCGAAGAAATCCGAGACGAAGGGGACGGCCTTGCCGTCCTTCGGGCCGCGGCCGGTCTGGAGGACGTTGAGGCCTTCCAGGATCAGGATGTCCGGCTGGTCGACGGTGACGACCTCGTTGGGCAGCACGTCATAGACCATGTGGGAGTAGACCGGCGCGGTCAGGTTGCGCTTGCCGGCCTTCAGATCCGAGAGGAAACCGAGCAGCGTCGAGATGTCGTAGCTCTCGGGAAAGCCCTTGCGGCCCATCAGGCCCTCGGCCTCCAGCACGGCATTGGGCAGCAGGAAGCCGTCGGTGGTGACGAGATCCACCTTGGGGCTGTGCGGCCAGCGGCCGAGCAGGGCCTGCAGCACGCGCGCCGTGGTCGACTTGCCGACGGCGACCGAACCGGCGAGGCCGATCACGAACGGGATCTTGGCATCGTTGCGGCTGAGGAAGCGGTTGGTGGCCGCGTGCAGCTTGCGGGTCGCCTCGACATAGAAGGCGAGCAGGCGCGACAGCGGCAGATAGATCGTTTCCACCTGGTCCATGGAAACGGGATCGTTGAGGCTCTGGAGACGTTCCACCTCGGCGCGGGTCAGCGTCATCGGATGGTCGGCCCGCAGTCGCGCCCATTCATCCTCGCGGAATGTGCGATAGGGCGAAAATTCGCGCGCGATCATCGTATCCATCGGTTTCCTCGCCAGTCCGCCCGACCGTGTTCCGTCCGCCCCCGCGGAGCCCGGAACGAGGCCGGTGTGACGCCATCGGTGCGGGATCCGCACCGGATGGAAGCGTTCGCTACCCGAGTGCCGATGGCGGCGGCAGGGAGATCCGTCCGCCTCGGCCGTCGATCCTGTTCGGGGAGAAGAGGAGGAGAACCGGCGCTCCGGGAGACCCTATTCCCGGGGACGCGACGCCTTCTCTTCCAGCCCCGTTCTTGCCGTACGGTTGGCCAGCTCTTCCATGACCTCGGACAAGGACACGCCCGAAATGTCGAGGAGAACGAGCAGATGATACAAAACATCGGCCGCCTCGCCACGCAACCCGGCCTTGTCGCCCATCACCGCGGCAATCGCGGCCTCCACGGCTTCCTCGCCCAGCTTCTGGGCGCATTTCGGCACGCCGCGGGAGAACAGCCTGGCGGTGTAGGATCCCGGATCGCCGGAACGGGCCCGCTCGGAGATGCGGGCGGCAAGATCGGGCAGCGTGAAGTCGGTCATGGTGCATTCTCCCGTGCGGACACGGGGGCCTTGTTCTCGGAGCAGAGACCCGGGCAAGGCCCCGGCGAGCCCTCTCGGGGCGGGCCGGCGGGTCCGATCAAGTCTCTGCGCCATCAGGAATTTTCAGGCCGGGGCGGCCCGGTGCGGGCGCCGCCGGCAGATAGGGCCGCGTGTCAGCCGTCGAGCCGCATGGGCAGGCCGGCCTCGGCCATGCGGGTCTTGGCCTCGGCGATGGTGTAGGTGCCGAAGTGGAAGATCGAGGCCGCCAGCACCGCGCTGGCATGGCCGTCGCGCACGCCTTCCACCAGATGATCGAGATTGCCGACGCCGCCCGAGGCGATCACCGGCACATGCACCCGGTCGGCAATGGTGCGCGTCAATGTCACATCATAGCCGGCTTTGGTCCCGTCCCGGTCCATGGAGGTGAGCAGGATCTCGCCGGCGCCAAGGGAGACGACCTCCTCGGCAAATTCCACGGCGTCGATTCCCGTCGGCGTCCGCCCGCCATGGGTGAAGATCTCCCACTTGTCCGGCTGGCCGGCGCGCGAGACCCGCTTGGCGTCGATGGCGACGACGATGCACTGGTCGCCGAACTTCTCCGCCGCCTGCTTGACGAAGGCGCGGTCGCGCACGGCAGCGGTGTTGATGGAGACCTTGTCGGCCCCGGCCAGCAGCAGGTCGCGGATGTCGCCGAGGGTGCGCACGCCGCCACCCACCGTCAGGGGCATGAAGCACTGTTCGGCCGTGCGCCGCACGGCATCGATCAGGATGCCGCGGTCCTCGTGGCTCGCGGTGATGTCGAGAAAGGTCAGCTCGTCGGCGCCGGCGGCATCATAGGCGCGGGCCGCCTCCACCGGATCGCCGGCGTCGATCAGGTCGACGAACTGCACGCCCTTGACGACACGGCCGTCCTTGACGTCGAGGCAGGGAATGACGCGGATCTTGAGCATGGATGAAGGCCAGGCCTCGAAATGGTCCGCGTGACGCGGACGTGTCCCCCCGGGAATGCCATACGCACCAGTTTGGGCGCTGGCATCCTCTCATTTGCATTCCGATAGCCCATTTTCGCGCTGCGATCCCGGCTTTTTCGCACGGCAACCGACTTTTTGACGATTTCCTTTGCGGTTCCGGCCCGGCGGGCGGGCTCTCTCATGGTCATCCGGCGGCAGGAGTGCGTCCGGGTTGCGGCCGGCAGTCTTCGTCCGCCATGCCGGGGCGCGGCCACCCATCCGGGAAACGGGCCTGATTCGCCGCCTTTTCCGCGGGCAATGCCGTCAGACGATCAGGAAATCGGCAGCGGACAGGTCGGCCTTGTTGGCGAGGACGGCGATCTTCACCGCGCCGTGACCGACGGTTGCACCATCGGCATCATAATAGAGGGCGCCGGAGCGGGACTCATAGAGGATCCGGTCGCTGCGTTCGGCAGAGCCGCTGGCAAGATCGCGGAAATGGCCGCGGGAGAGGGGGCCGGGGGTGCGGAAGGTGGAAAAGATCGCGCTGTCGAGCTGGATGGTGTCGCGGACGGGATCGAAGTCGGTCAGGCGATCGACATTGCCGCCGCCAAGGGCGGTGGAGAACAGGAAGGCGTCGCGGCCGGTGCCGCCGGCGAGCACGTCCGCCCCCGCGCCGCCGTCGAGCAGGTCATTGCCGGCGCCGCCCTCCAGCCGGTTGCGGACGGCATCGCCGGTCAGCCGGTCGGAGAAGGCCGAGCCGGCCAGATGCTCGATGCCGCGGAAGCTGTCGCCCCTGGCGTCGCCGGTGTTGAGGGACGGACGCGCCAGCGACACCCGCACGCCGATCGCCGCATGGGCATAGGAGGCCGTGTCCTGGCCGCCGGTGCCGATGAGGGCATCCCGTCCGGCGCCGCCTTCCAGCACGTTCGTGCCGCCATTGCCGGTGAGGGTGTCGTTGTAGGCGGTGCCGATCACCGCCTCGATGCCGCCGAAGGTGTCGAGCTGGCGCGAGCCGGCCCGGGTGACGCCGTCGCTGGCGCCGGTCTCCAGGGTGATGGCGAGGCCGCGGCCATAACCGGCATGGGAGAGGGTGTCGAAGCCCGCGCCGCCGTCGATGATGTTCTGGCCGGTGCCGGGCAGGAGCAGGTCGTCGCCGGCCCCGCCGAACAGCACGTCATCGCCGGCCGAACCCGACAGGGTGTCGTCGCCGGTGAAGCCCGCGAGGGTGTCGTTGCCCTTGCCGCCCTCGATCCGGTCGGCGGTGGAAATGCCGAGAATCGCGTCCGCCCGGGAGAAACCGGTCTGGGTGAGGGTGTCGGTGCGGGAATCGAACGACCAGGATGCGACCTGCCGGCCATCCAGGCGCGCGGTGCCATAGAGCGTCTGGACCGCATCGACATCGAGGATGCCGAGCCCGGCCAGCACGTCCGATGTCCAGGTGTAGCTCATCACCGTGACGTCGGAGGTGTCGTAGCGCGGGTTCAGGATTTCCTTGTGGCCGGGCTCGGCCTCGAACGGATGCTTGAGGCCGATGGCATGGCCGATCTCGTGCAGCATCACGCTGAAGGAGGTGCCGCTCGCCCGGTCCAGGAAGACGTCGCCGCCGAAATCCCAGGAAAAATCCGGCACCCCGGCCAGAAGGGAGGCATAGGTGTCGGCGCGCACGTCGGGAAACAGCGCGAACCCGGAGGTCTCGCTCATGCCCGCGATCTTGCGGAAATCATAGACGCCGAAATTGATGTCGCCCTTGCCCGGGTCGACTTCCAGGAAATGGATGCCGCTCACCTTGTCCCAGGCGGCCAGCGCCCGGCGGGCATCGGCCTGCTCGCGCGCCGTCAGGCCGCGGAAGCCTGCCTTGGAGAACTCGTCCTCCTGATAGTCCGGCAGGCTGGTCGGGAAGGAGTAGGTGACGAAGACCGGACGCTTCGTGACCTCGGCGCCGTTCCAGGTAGCCCCCGAGAACAGGGCGCGGGCGTCGGTCACATAGGCCATGGAATCACGCTCCGGGGTCTCTCGATCTCCGGGAAGAGTGCCTCATGTCAAGGAGATGGGAAAGGACCGGCGACCGCGTGATTACAGGATCTGGCGGATCGCCGGGATTTCGGCGAGCACCGCGTCCACGGCCTCGTCGCCGGCCGTCTGGCGGGCGTGGCTGATGATGGACTTGAGAAGGGTGCGGATCTGGTCGAGATCGAGGCCGAGGGCGGTCAGATCGTTGAAGGCCGCGATCGCGCCGCCGCCGCCGAGCATGGCACCGAGGCCGGCGAGCAGGCCGGTGCGGGCGGGGGCCTGACGGGTCGCGATCAGCTCGCGGGCACCGGGAAAGCGGTCGAGAAACGGCCCGGCGACCGTGCTGGCATCGCGATCGAGGAAATCGAGCACGATGGCGGCGGCCTTTGCCGTGACGTCTTCGGACAGGCCCGCGTCCCGGGCGAGGCGGGGGATGAGATCCTGCATGAGACCCTGCACGCTCTCGGGAGGACGGTTCCATTGCCCGGGCCGTCCCGAGGCGGCTTGCGGACGCTGCCGGACCCGGCGCATCGCCTGACCGGCGCCGCCTTCCCCGCGCGAGCCGGCGGGGAGTAGCACACCCGGCGCCCGTGTGACATGGGGCGGACGCAGAGCGCGGCGAATTTTCACAATTCGCGTGATCGTGCGCGTGTCCGGCGCTGGTCCGGGGCGCCGGCGCGTGTGCGCTGCGGGATCAGTCCGGAAAGTCGGTGACGAGCAGCACCCGGCCGCGCCGGATCGCCTCGGGCACGTCGGGGGTGATCTCGGTCGGGTCCAGGTCATCCGGATCGCTCCAGCGCACGGCGGCGGCATCATCGCCGGCGACCGCCGTTCCCGAAAGATGGCGTCCGGCAAAGACGATGAGGGCGACATGGGCCGAGATCGCCCCGGCGTCGTCCCGGCCGACGAGATCCACGGCGGTGATGACCCCGGCGAGTTCGGCGGTGACGGCGGTCTCCTCCATCAGCTCGCGCAGCGCCGCCTCCCGCAGGGTCTCGCCGGGCTCGACGCTGCCGCCGGGCAGGCTCCAGTAGCCGAACCAGGGCGCCTTGCCGCGCCGGACCATCAGCACCTGCCCGTCCTCGCGGAAGCAGGCGACGGAAACGCCAAGGCGCTGGCGGGGCGGGGTGTCGGTCATGGGGGCGGCTGCCTTTACCGGGAAAAGGGGCGGGCGCAGCCTATCCCGTTCCGTCGCCGGGCGCGACCGGGGCAGGGGCCTGGGTCCCGAGGGGGCTGTCGCCGGCTGCCGGTGGCTGCGCCGAGGCGAAGCGGCGGCGATAGTCCGTCGGGCTGAGCGACAGGCGGGTGCGGAACTGGTGCCGCAGTGCATGGGCGCTGCCGAGGCCGACGGCGGCGGCGATCTCCTCGACCGGCCGTCGGGTCTCGCTCAGGAGCTGGCGGGCCGCTTCCACCCGGGCCTCCGCCAGCCATTCGCCGGGCGAGGTGCCGGTTGCCTCGGCGAAGCGGCGCAGGAAGGTGCGCGGGCTCATGCGTGCCTCCCGGGCCAGCGTCGCGATCGGCCAGGGCAGGTGCAGCTGTTCGCGCACCCGGTCGAGAAGCGGGGCGATCTCGGTGTCGCGGCGGATCCGCACCGGCCGCTCCAGGAACTGCGCCTGCCCGCCGCTGCGATGGGCCGGCATGACGATGCGGCGGGCGACCGAATTGGCCGCTGCCGGCCCGAAATCCCGGCGCACGATCTCGATCATCAGGTCGATGCCCGCCGCACTTCCCGCGGAAGTGAAGAGGCCGTCGGCCTCGCGGTAGAGGCTGCGTTCGTCGACCTCGACCTTCGGGAAAAGCGCCCGCATGGCAGAGGCATAGCGCCAGTGGGTGGTGACGGTGCGGCCGTCGAGGAGGCCGGTTGCCGTGAGCACGAAGGCCCCGGAACAGATGGAGGCGAGCCGGGCGCCGCGGGCGTGCGCCGCCCGCAGCCGCCGGGTCAGGTCGCCCGGCACCGGCACGCCGGCGCCCTTCCAGCCGGGCACGACGATGAGGTCGGCGGTGTCGATCAGCTCCGGCCCGGCATCGGGCTGGAGGGTGAAGCCGCCATGGGCCCGCAGCGGTCCGGGTTCGATGGCGGCGCTGGCGAACCGGTACCAGTCCGGCCCCATCTCCGGCCGGGCGAGGCCGAACACCTCGGCGACGATGCCGAACTCGAAGGTGCACAGCCCGTCATAGAGAAGCGCCACCACGCGGGGGCCGGTGAGGTCTGGCATGATCTTTACGGTCGTTGTCAGCCGCGCCATCTGGGGCGCGCCGGCAAAGGATGGCATGTCTTCGGGCAGGACAGAAGCCACGGCATCCCGCCGGTGGATGCCGCCGACGGCGCCTCCCCGGCAGCGGCCGGGCGGGGTTTCCATCTCGCTGGGAAGTCTCGGGAAATCCGCATCTCTGCCGGGGTGCCGGCCGGTCTGTCGCCCGCCTTGTCGTCTCACAGGAGCCTGCCATGCCCTCAGCCGTTGCCGCCGTTCCCGCCGCCCCGAGCGCGCTCGCCCGGGAACATTTCGCCGCCGGATTCGCCTTCGAGACCGATTGCTGGGATGTCCACGACGCCCTGTCGAAGGGGGCGGATTTCGTGCTCCTTGATGTGCGCGGCCCGGCGCTGTTTGCCCGCGGCCATGTGCCCGGCGCCCTCAGCCTGCCTCATGGCAAGATCACCGCCTCGAAGATGGCGGCGTGGCCCGAGGGCACCCTGTTCGTCACCTATTGCGCCGGGCCCCACTGCAATGGCGCCGCCCGCGGCGCGCTGCGGCTGGCCGAACTCGGCCGGCCGGTGAAGCTCATGGCCGGCGGCATCACCGGCTGGATCGACGAGGGCTTCGCGCTGGCGACCGGGGAGGGCTGAACGGGGTCCCGCAAAAAAGACGGGGCCGGTCGCGCGAACGACCGGCCCCTGTCCCTGTCCGTTGCTCCGGTGTCATACCAGGCACGCAAGTGCTGACCGCACCCAGGCGCCTGAAGAACAGCGGATTTCCCATATGCCCCAGTGGCATGGGAAATCCGCACCGGAATACCAGAGGATCCTCTTCAGGGACCTTTGGTATCAGCCGGGGCTCAGAGCGCCACCTCGAACGGGGCGGCGGTCTTGGCCTTGATCTCGTCGAGGGTGACGCCGTCGGCCAGCTCGATCAGGCGCATGGGCGCGCTGCCATGCTTGTCGATGGCGAACACGGCGAGGTCGGTGATGACCATGTCGACGACGCGGACGCCGGTGAGCGGCAGGGTGCAGGCGGGCAGGAGCTTCGGGCCGTCCTTGGCCGAATGCTCCATCACCACCACCACCTTCTTCACGCCGGCGACCAGATCCATGGCGCCGCCCATGCCCTTCACCATCTTGCCCGGCACCATCCAGTTGGCGAGGTCGCCCCTGTCGGAGACCTGGAGGGCGCCAAGGATGGAGAGGTCGATGTGACCGCCCCGGATCATGGCGAAGGAGTCGGAGGAGGAGAAATAGGAGGTCGTCGGCAGCTCGGTGATGGTCTGCTTGCCGGCGTTGATGAGATCGGCATCCTCTTCGCCCTCATAAGGGAAGGGGCCCATGCCGAGCATCCCGTTCTCGCTCTGGAGCTGGACGGAGACGCCCGGCGGGATGTGGTTCGACACCAGCGTCGGGATGCCGATGCCGAGATTGACGTAAAAGCCGTCCTGCAGCTCGCGGGCGGCGCGGGCAGCCATCTGATCGCGGGTCCAGGCCATGATGCGCGCTCCTCAGACAGCGGGACGGGGACGGACGGTGCGCTGCTCGATGCGCTTCACCGATTCCGGAACGTGGATCATGCGCTTCACGTAGACGCCCGGCGTGATGATGTGATCCGGGTCGATCGTGCCGGGCTCGACGAGGTTCTCGACCTCGGCGACCGTCATGCGCGAGGCGATGGCCATCATCGGATTGAAGTTGCGGGCGGTCTTCCGGTAGACGAGATTGCCCTCGGTATCGCCCTTCCAGGCGTGGACCAGGGAGACATCGGCGAACAGGCCGCGCTCCATCACATAGGTCGCGCCGTCGAATTCGCGGGTTTCCTTGCCTTCCGCGATCACCGTGCCGACGCCGGTCTTGGTGAAGAAGGCCGGGATGCCGGCGCCGCCGGCGCGGATGCGCTCGGCCAGCGTGCCCTGCGGATTGAATTCCAGCTCCAGCTGGCCGGAGAGGAACTGCTGCGCAAACAGCTTGTTCTCGCCCACATAGGACGAGACCATCTTCTTGATCTGCTTGGTCTCCAGCAGGATGCCGAGGCCGATGCCGTCGACGCCCGCATTGTTGGAGATGACGGTGAGACCCGTGACCCCCGCCTCGCGGATGGCGAGGATCAGCGTCTCGGGAATGCCGCACAGGCCGAAGCCGCCGGCCATGATCGTCATGCCGTCCTTCAGCACCCCGGCCAGCGCCGCGGTCGCGTCCGTGTATACCTTGTTCGTCATCGCGCGCCCTCGTCGCGAAGCTGAGCCGTCATCGCGCTTCCGTCCGTCATCACTGATCTTTCTTGGCCGGGCCGATCTGCGCCGGCCCGGCCGCTATCTATAGGAAAGCCATTCTCCGGGCGAAAGGGGCCCGCCGGGCCAGACCGAAGAACGCGATGCGGTATTCCATATGTGCGGTGCCGCAGGGCCCGCGACCACAAGAGACGTCCGGTTTCCGGACGATTTCCGGCGCCGGGACGGGGGCCCCCTGATTCGACCAAAGGCGAATCACAGCCGCTCGGCCATCTGCGGCAGCAGGAAGGGCGTGCCTGCCGGCGGCACCGTGCCGGGCACGAGACGCACGCCGAACACCTCCGCCAGCATCTCCGCCGTCAGCACCTCGGCCGGCCGGCCCTCGGCTGCCACCTGCCCGCGGGAGATCACCAGCATCCGGTCGGCGAAGCGGGCGGCCAGGTTCAGGTCGTGCAGGATGATGATCGCCGCGCCGCCGCGGTCGGCATGGGCGCGGGCGACTTCCAGCACCCGGAGCTGATGGGCCAGGTCCTGGGCGGCGGTGGGTTCGTCCAGAAGCAGGATGCCCGGGCCCGTCGCCCGCTCGCCGGCCGCAAGCTGGCACAGCACCCGGGCGAGATGGGCCCGCTGCCGCTCGCCGCCGGAAAGCGCGTCATGGGTGCGCCCGGCATGGTCCTGAAGGTCGACGGCGGCAAGCGCCGCGCCGATCATCGCGGTGATCTCGCCATGGGAGAGGCCGAAGCCCGGCACCTCCAGCCCGAGGGCCGCGATCTCGCGCACCGTGAACGGAAAGGCGAGGGCCGAGGACTGCGGCAGCACGGCGCGCCGGGCGGCGGCGTGGCGGGCGGGCAGGCGCGCAAGCGGCGTGCCGTCGATGCAGACCGTGCCGGCGTCCGGTGCCATCTCCCCGGCCATCAGCTTCATG
Organism: Hyphomicrobiales bacterium; assembly: GCA_038242345.1. Classification (GTDB taxonomy): domain Bacteria; phylum Pseudomonadota; class Alphaproteobacteria; order Rhizobiales; family Segnochrobactraceae; genus JBBSSF01. The sequence goes on along the minus strand of JBBSSF010000004.1, from coordinate 13,849 downwards.
AGGGTGGACTTGCCGGCGCCGTTCGGTCCCAGCACCGCCGTCAGCTCGCCGGCGCGGCCGACCAGCGACACGTCGTCCAGAAGCCGGCGCCCGGCGCGCAGCACGGTGGCGCCGCGCACCTCGATGAGCGGAGCCGTCATGCGATGCCTCCGCGCCGGGTGAGCAGCAGCCACAGGAAGAAGGGCGCGCCCAGGATGGCGGTCACGATGCCGATGGGCAGCTCCGCCGGGGCGACGAGAAGGCGGGCGGCGACATCGGCCGCCGGCAGCAGGGCGGCCCCCAGCAGGGCCGAGCCCGGCAGCACATAGCGATGGGACGGCCCGGTGACGAGGCGCACCAGATGGGGCACCACGATGCCGACGAAGCCGATGACGCCCGAGAGCGCCACCGCCGCGCCGACGGCGGCAGACGTGGCGGCGATCGCCAGCCGCTTGGTGCGCTCGGTGGCGACGCCCAGATGGATCGCCTCGGCTTCTCCCAGAAGCAGCGCATCCAGCGGCCGCGCCAGCCGGATGGCAGCCAGCCCCGCCAGCACGAAGAAGGGCAGGGCGGCGAGGATCCGTCCCCAGCTCGCGCCACCAAGGCCGCCCATGGTCCAGAAGGTGATGTCGCGCAGCTCCCGGTCATCGGCGGAAAACACGATGAGCCCGGTGAGCGCGCCGGTGAGGGCGCCGATGGCGACACCGGCGAGCAGCAGGGTGGCGACCGAGGTGCGTCCGCCGCGGGTGGAGACGACATGCAGCAGCGCGGTGGTGGCGAGCGCGCCGGCCACCGCCGAGACGGGGAGGGCATGGGCACCGAGCAGGGCCACCAGCGGCATCAGCAGCCCGTCGCCCAGCGCGATGACCGAGACCGCGGCGAGGCCGGCCCCCGAGGAGGCGCCGACCAGGCCCGGATCGGCCAGGGGATTGCGGAACAGGCCCTGCATCATGGCGCCGGTGATGGCGAGCGCGCCGCCGACCAGCACCGCGAGCACGGTGCGCGGCAGGCGGATGTCGAGGAGCACCAGCTTTTCGCGCAGCATCGCCGGGTCGGTGGTGTCGCCGGCCGAAAGCGCCGCGATCGCCCGGGGCAGGGCATCCAGCCCGATGCCCGTGGGGCCGACGGCGACCGACAGCATCACCGCGCCGACCAGCGCCAGGGCGAAGAGCGAGAGCGCCAGCCGGGCCCGCACGCGCCGGTCGCCGGCGGCGCCGGCGGCAGGAGAGGCGAGCGGCGCGGCCATGGTCCCGGGGCTCACTCGGCCGCCGCGCGGCAGTCGGGATGGAGGGCGCCGCAGAGATCGAGGGCGGCGTCGGCCGTGCGCGGGCCGAAGCCCAGGAGAGCGAGACCATCCACCGGGATCATCCGCCGGTCCCGGGCCGCCGGGCTGGTGCTGAAGGCGGGCAGCGCGAACAGCTCGTCGGCGGTCAGGGCCCGCGGTCCGCCATGGGACATCACCAGCACCACATCCGGCGCCGCTTCCAGGATCGCCTCGTCGGTCATGGTCTTGTAGCCGGAGAAGCCGGCCGCGACATTGCTGCCGCCGGCAAGCGCGATGGCCGCGTCTGCCGCCGTGTCGGCGCCGGCCACCATCGGCCGGCCATCGCGCAGCGCCAGCACGAAGAGGACGCGCGCCGGCGCCGTCACCCGGGCGCGGGCGGCGGAGAGCCGCGCGAAATCGGCCTGAATGTCGGCGGCGAGGGCATCGCCCTTCGGCCCGGCATCGACGGCGGTGGCGATGAGCTTCACCCGCTCGATCACGGCCTCGGGGGTCTTGTCGCCGCTCATCATGACGAGGGGCACCGAGGCGCCGGAGAGGGTGGCCAGCACCGGCGGCGGGCCGGCATCGGCCTCGGCCAGAATCACCGTCGGGGCGGCGGCCAGCACGCCCTCGGCCGAAAGCTGGCGCAGATAGCCGACATTGGGCTTGCTCGTCAGCGCTTCGGCCGGAAAGACCGAGGTGGTGTCGACGGCAACGATGCGGTCGCCGAGCCCCAGATCATAGAGGATCTCCGTGACCGTGCCGCCGACCGAGACGATGCGGCCGGTATCGCCGACGGCGACGGTCTGGCCGCGCCCGTCGATCACCGTTGCCGCCGAAGCCGGGCCGATGCTGAGGGCGGCCGCCAGCACGAACATGCCGAAACCGGGTCGGACCATCGGAACTGCTCTCCCCGCGGCCGCAGGGGGCCGCCTAGTTGCGTGTGCTTTTCGTTCCTAATAGCGATGCGAGCGGAACGCAACAGGCGCGCGGAGCCGGAGGGCGCGCCGGGAGCGCAGGGCAGGGGCGTCGGCCGTGTCGGATGGAAGGGGCGCCGGGGGTCGCGGATCTGGCGGGGGCGGCGGCCGGGTCGGGAGCGGATTGCCGGAGGCGTGGACAGGGCGGAGCGCGGATGATCTCTCGCCCCCCGGATCCGGACGGGCTGGCGGAACGGTCGGGACGGTGCCGTGGGCGGGCGGGGACTCGCGGTACGCCGGATCGGCCGTCTCCGCGCGCCTGGCGGGGCTGATGAAAATCCGCGGATTCCGGGGCTCCCGGATAGCCGGCCAACTTTTTTGCCCCCGGGCTCTTGCCAATCCCGCTGCGAGCGGGCATACACCGCCTCGTTCCGGCGGCACTGCCCCGGACCGGCCGGTTCGCCGGCCATGCGTGACAGGATGCGGGCGTAGCTCAGGGGTAGAGCACAACCTTGCCAAGGTTGGGGTCGTGGGTTCGAATCCCATCGCCCGCTCCAGTCAGCGCTTCTTCTTTCCCCCTTCAGAAAATCTGATGCCGAAAGCCGCCTTGTCTGCGGTTCCGATGCCACTCGGCTTGCTTCTGTCCCCACGCCCCTGAAAGGCAGAAGATGTCTCATACCAAAGATCCTTGAAAAGGACTCTTTGGTATTCCGATGCAGGTTTTCCATGCCATTGGGGCATATGGAAAATCTGCTGATCTTCAGGCGCTAAGGTGCGGTCAGCACTTCGTGCGCCTCGTATCATATGCTCCAGGGACAGGAGAAATCCGCACCGGAATAGCCAGGGATCCGCTTCAAGGATCCCGGGGATGACGCCTCGTGCCGGTTCCGTCCTGCCATCGCCGCTCCCGCGCCTCCGCGCCTGTCCCGCGATGACGGATCTGTGGATGACGGTGCACGGGCGCTTGCCAAGCGCGTCGCGGTAGGGCATACACCGCCTCGTTCCGGCGGCGCTGCCCCGGACCGGCCGGGCCGAAGCACTTGGGGCTTCCGGGTCCGCCAATGAAACTCGGATGCGGGCGTAGCTCAGGGGTAGAGCACAACCTTGCCAAGGTTGGGGTCGTGGGTTCGAATCCCATCGCCCGCTCCAGTTTCGTTCTTCTCCCGATCTCCCTCTTCTTTTCCTGTTTTCCTGCCCTGCGGTCCGCGCGGGGCTGGGCCGTGGGGCCCCCGGCTGGTGTGGCGCGGGAGGGACACCCTCCGGGCTTCGCCGCGCCGTGTGGCTGGCGGGATGCGCCCGTGGCTTGCTAGAACGGAGAGGTCGAGCAATCAGGGGAGGGCAGCGGCATGGCGGTGGATCCGTGGGGCGCGAACCCGGCAACGGACATGAAGGCGGCTGCCGGAGTCGTGGCCTTCTGGCGGGCTGCCGGTCCCGGCCGCTGGTTCGAGAAGGATCCCGCCTTTGATGCGGCCTTCCGGGCGCGGTTCCTGCCGCTGCATCTGGCCGTCGCCTGGCGGCGCTGCGACCACTGGGGCGAGACCCCCGAGGGTGCGCTGGCCCTCATCGTGCTGACCGACCAGTTCCCGCGCAACGCCTTCCGCGGCACGGCGCACATGTACGCGACCGATTCGCTCGCCCGCTCCTATGCCCGCAAGGCGCTCGCCGACGGGCATGATCTGGCGCTGGAGCCGGAGCTGCGGCTGTTCTTCTATCTGCCTTTTGCCCATTCCGAGGAGCTGGCCGATCAGGCGATCTCGGTGGAGCGCGCCCGCACCCTCGGCGTCGAGGCGCTGGAACATGCCCGCGGGCATCAGGCCATCGTGCGCCGCTTCGGTCGCTTCCCCCATCGCAACGCCATGCTCGGCCGCGAGACCACCGAGAAGGAAGCGGCCTTCCTCGCCGCCGGCGGCTTCTCCGGCTGAGCCCGGGCGCGTGGCGGGAAAGGGACTCCTGCCAAAGGTCCTTGAAAAGGATCCTTTGATAGTCCGGTGCAGATTTCTCATGCCATTGGAGCCTATGAGAAATCTGCTGCCCTTCAGGCGCTGGGGTGCGGTCGGCACGTGCGTGCCTGCTATCAGAGACTGAAGGCGTTGAGCCGAGCGTCGAGCCCGGCGCGCACCGCCGGCCACTCCTCGCGCAGGATCGAGAACATCACGGTCGAGCGCAGATAGCCGTCATTCAGGCGCATGTGGCGGCGCAGCACGCCCTCGCGCCGGGCGCCGAGCTTGGCGATGGCGGCCTGGCTGCGGGCATTGCGCAGGTCGGTCTTCAACTGCACCCGCTCATAGCCGCAGTCGTCGAAGGCATAGGCGAGCAGCAGCCGCTTCGCCTCGGCATTGATCGGCCCCGCCCAGACATCGGGGGTGTACCAGGTGTGGCCGATTTCGAGGCCGGCATCATTCGGGCGGATGTCGAACAGCCGGGTCATGCCGAGAATGCTGCCATCGCCGGCCCGGGTGACGACGAAGGGCACATGGGAATCCGGCTGCGCGGCGGCAAAGGCGGCGTCCAGATAGGCGTCCATTCCGCCCGCCGGAAGCGGCATCCAGGACCAGATCCGCGCGTCCGAGCCGGCCGCCAGGAGGCCGGGCCGGTGCGCGGCCTCCAGCGGTTCCAGGCGGACGAAGCGGCCGCCGAGCGGGACGGGCAGAACGGGCGAGGGCATTGGCGTGACGGGTCCGGCAGCAGGGGAGGGGAGGGCTCAGGCGGCCTGAACCCGCGGCAGCAGGGATTCAAGCAGGGCGCGGGAGCCGCGCTCGACAAGCTGATAGACGGTCTCGAAATCGTGGATGGTGCCATAATAGGGGTCCGGCACCGATTCCTGGACGCCCTCGGTCCGCTCCCGGTAGAGGGCGACCTCGGCCCGCGCCTCGCGCGGCGTCAGGGCGCGCAGATCGGCAAAATTGATCCGGTCCATGCCGAGAATCAGGTCGAAACTCTCGAAATCCGTGCGCATCAGCCGGCGGGCCCGCAGCGTCGAGATGTCGAAGCCATGGCGCGCGGCCACCATCATGGCGCGCCGGTCCGGCGGATGGCCGAGATGGGAGCGGCCGAGAGCGGCCGAATCCAGCCGGAACCGGTCCGAGAGCCCCGCCTGCTCGGCCACATGCCGGAAGGCACCTTCCGCCAGCGGCGAGCGACAGATATTGCCGAGGCAGACGAACAGGATAGCGTAGGGCGTGTCGGTCATGAAGGGAAACCGGGTTCCGATTGGGTGTCCCCGGCTACTCCGGAGGCACCGGACGTGAACTGAAGCGCGGCAGTCCATTCCGACGCCACGGCCGGATCAGTTTCGGACGGAAGCTGCCGCAGGGCAAGGTCTGCAATTTCCGCGCCCGGAACAAGGCGCGCAAGCGCCCAGAGTGCCGCGCCACGCACCAGCGGGGCCGCATCGGCGAGATGCGGCCGCACCGCGGCGGCACTTGCCGGATCGGCGCCGTTGCCGAGGGCGATCAGCACATTGCGCAGGAAGCGGTCGCGTCCGATGCGCTTGATCGGCGAGCCGGAGAAGCGGGTGCGGAAGGCGGCATCGTCGAGGCCGGCAAGCTCGGCGAGATCGGGCGCGCGCAGGTCCGCCCGGGCCGCGAGCTTCGCCTCCCGGCCGGCCCGGGCGAACTTGTTCCACGGACAGGCGGCCAGACAGTCGTCGCAGCCATAGATCCGGTCGCCGATCCCCGGGCGCAGCTCCGGCGGGATCGGCCCCTTGTGCTCGATGGTGAGATAGGAGACGCAGCGCCGCGCATCGAGCTGGTAGGGGGCGGGAAAGGCTGCCGTCGGGCAGGCATCGAGACAGGCGCGGCAGGAGCCGCAATGGTCGGTCTCGGACGCATCCGGCGGCAGGTCGAGGGTGGTGAAGATCGCGCCGAGAAAGGTCCAGTTGCCGAGCCGGCGCGACACCAGATTGGTGTGCCGCCCCTGCCAGCCGAGGCCGGCGGCGGCGGCCAGCGGCTTTTCCATCACCGGGGCGGTGTCGACGAACACCTTGACCTGACCGCCACCGGCCGCCACCAGCGCACCGGCAAGCTGCTTCAGCCGGCCCTTCACGATGTCATGATAGTCGCGGCCGCGGGCATAGACGGAGATGCGGCCGCTGCCCGCCGGCCGCGGCTCGGCGCGCGGATCGCAGTCGGGAGTGTAGGAGAGCGCCAGCATCAGCACCGAGCGCACGTCCGGCCACAGCACGCGCGGATCGGCGCGCTCGGCGGTGCGCTCGGCCATCCAGTCCATGGACCCGTGGGCGCCGGCGGCGAGAAAGGCGGCCAGCCGCTCCGGGGCCTGGGGGATGGCGTCCGGCCGGGTGATTCGCACCTCGTCGAAGCCGAGGGCGGCGGCGCGGGTCCGGACCAGCCGGACGAGGGCGTGCGGGCCGGCCGTCACGCGCCGCGCCCGCTGTCGCGATCAGAAATCCAGATCGGCATAGGTGGACGAGGGCGGAATGCCGCGCACCGTCTCGCCGAGAAGCGGGCGGAAGGACGGACGCGACTTGATCCGGGCATACCAGGTCTTGGCATGTTCATCCTCCGACCACGGGATTTCGCCCAGATAGTCGGCGCAGGAGAGTTCGGCCGCGGCCGCGATGTCGGCGAAGGTCAGCCGGTCGCCGGCAAGCCAGGCCCGGGAGGAGGCAAGATAGCCGATATAGCGCAGATGCGCCCGCACATTGGCCCGGGCCGCCCGCAGCACCGAGGAATCCGGTGCGCCGCCGCCCATGGCGGTGGGCATTTCCGGCCGGAACACCCGCTCGTGCACCAGATGGCCGACCACTTCGCCCTCGAACTTGTTGAGGAACCAGTCCACCAGCCGGCGCGTCTCGGCGCGCTTTTCCGGGTGATCCGGCATCAGCCGGCGTTCGCCGAGGGAGTAGCCCCGGGTTTCGTCGAGATATTCCATGATGACGTTGGCGCCGCAGAGCGCCGATCCGTCATTCTCCACCGCTACCGGCACCGTGCCGGCGGGATTGAGCAGCAGGAATTCCCGTCGCCGGCGCCAGGGCTCCTCGCTCACCAGCGTGTGCTTGACGCCATATTCGGCAAGCACGATGCGCAGGAACCGACAGGCCGGGGAGAAGCTGTGATGATAGAGCGTGAGCATCGCGGACAGGGGGCCTGACAGGCGCGCCGGACGGGCGGCACAAGCGGGAAACGACGGGGGGCGGGGGGAACCGGGTCGCAGGGGGCCGGGCCGGGACCCCGTCCCCGCCGGGGACCGACCGGGTTCTAGCACCGTGCGATAATTCCGGCCATGGCCGTGACCGGATCGGCGGAACGCTCTAAGGTGCGGCTCCGGGAAGCCGTGCGTCCTCCTCTCCGGCTGCCCTCAATTAACCCTTTTTCCCCCTTCCCGCGGGTTAACGCATGACGCTCGATTCCCTTCTTAGCGCCCTGATTCTGGGGCTGGTGGAAGGCTTGACGGAATTCCTGCCGGTGTCGTCCACCGCGCATCTCCTTCTCCTCGGCCATTTCATCGGCTTCAAGAGCACGGGGCGCACCTTTGAGGTGCTGATCCAGCTCGGGGCGATTCTCGCGATTCTCACCGTCTATTTCCGGCGGCTGTGGTCGATCGTGCTCGCCGTGCCGACGGATCCGGGCGCGCGCAATTTCATCATCGGCATTCTGGTCGCCTTCGCCCCGGCGGTGGTGGTGGGGGTTCTCGCCCACGACTTCATCAAGCAGGTGCTGTTCGAGACCCCCGCCCTCATCTGCATCACGCTGATTCTGGGCGGCATCGCGCTTCTGGTGATCGACAAGCTGCCGCTGCGGCCACGCTACACCGACGCCTATCATTATCCGCTGCGGCTCTGCTTCTATATCGGCCTGTGCCAGGTGCTGGCGATGATCCCGGGCATGTCGCGCTCGGGCTCGACCATCGGCGGCGCGCTGCTTCTGGGCACCGACAAGCGCTCGGCGGCGGAATTCTCCTTCTTCCTGGCGCTCCCGACCATGTCCGGCGCCTTCGTCTATGACCTCTACAAGAACCGCAACGAGCTGACCCTCGACGATGCCGCCCTCATCAGCGTCGGCTTCGTGGCGGCCTTCCTGGCGGCGGTCGTGGTGGTGCGGGCGCTGCTCGATTTCGTCAGCCGCAATGGCTACGCGCCCTTCGCCTGGTGGCGCATCGCCGTCGGCACCCTCGGTCTGGTCGGTCTGTCGCTCGGCTGGTGAGGACGCCCCGGCGCTCCCTCCGGGCCCCGCAGGGGCGCCGGAGGGGACGCCGGGACAGAGGGGGCTCCGGAGGCTGCGGCCGGTGCAGGCCGGCCCGGCGGATCCCGACGAAAAAAGCCCCCGGCGCGCTGGCACCGGGGGCTTTTTCATGCGGACCGGACTGTCGCCGGGGAGACCTCATATCAGCCGCACGAAGTGCTGACTGCACCTCAGCGCCTGAAGATCAGCAGATTTCCCATATACGCCAATGGCATGGGAAATCTGCATCAGAATACCAAAGAGTCCCTTTCAGGGATCTTTGGTATCAGGCGCCGCGGCTGACGCGGGCGAGGCCGTCCTTGGCCGGCGGATAGTTCGGATTGATGATGAGGGCGCGGTTGAACGCGGCCATCGCCTTCTCGCGCTCGCCGAGCTTCTCGGCGGCCAGACCCCGGTTGGTCCAGCCCTCCAGGGAGCCGCGGTCGCGGTTCACGGCTTCGGTGAAGTCGGTGAAGGCGGCCTTGTAGTCGCCGACTGCCATGTAGGACAGGCCGCGACCATTATAGGGCGCCGCGGCATTCGGATCGAGGCCGATCGCCTGGGTGAAGTCCTCGATGGCGAAGGCCTGGTTGCCCTGGGCCTGCTGCACCAGCGCGCGGCCGTGGAAGGCGCGGGCATCGGCATTGTTGATGCGCAGGGCCGCGTCGAAATCGGCCAGCGCCTGATTGTAGCGCCCGGCGGTGCGGTAGATCGTGCCGCGGCCGACATAGGCGACATCATAATTGGGGTTGATGGCGATCGCGCGATTGTAGTCGGCGATGGCCTGCGGGAGCTGCCCCATCTGGCGCAGCACCAGCGCCCGGTTGGCATAGGCCTGGTAGAAATCCGGGTTGATGGAGATCGCGGTGTTGAAGTCCGCGAGCGCCTTCTCATAGTCGCCCGCCCGGCCGAAGGCCGAGCCGCGCAGGTTGAAGGCGGTGGCATCGCGCGGGTTGGTCTCGATCACCCGGGTGAGCGAGGCGATGTTCTCCGACGAACCGATCCGGGTGTCCGACTGGATTTCCGGGCCCGAAGGCATGCCGGATTCGGTCTGGCAGCCAGCCAGCGCGAGCGCAGCGACGGCACAGGCCGCAAACATCCTGCCCCGGCCGGCCGCAAAGCCTGCCTCGTGGAAGATCCGTGTCCGCATCTCGGCCCTCGCCGTCCGCCCCGAATGCCAAAAGGAGCCGCCGCCCGGTTTACGGGGCGGCGGCTCCGAAAATCAGATCCGGCCGATCAGCGCTTGGTCGCCGCCACCTTGCCGGGCAGCAGGCCCTCGCGCTGGGCCCGCTTGCGAGCCAGCTTGCGCGCACGCCGCACGGCCTCGGCCTTCTCGCGCGCCTTCTTCTCGGAGGGCTTCTCGTAATGGCCGCGCAGCTTCATCTCACGGAAGATGCCTTCACGCTGCATCTTCTTCTTGAGCGCCTTCAGAGCCTGGTCGACGTTGTTGTCGCGAACGAGAACCTGCACCGCGTCTGTTCCTGTCGTCTGGATCGGTCCGCCGGCAACCGGGCATCCTGCCCGGCCGGAACGGCCCGCTTCGGGTTGTCAATCAAATGGCATCCGGTGGAGCCGTCGGCCCGGCCGCTGCCATTCGTCCTGTGACGATCATCCGGAGACGATCGCCGTCGTGTCTTGTCCTCGCCGCCGGAGGCGATGCCATCCCCTGTCTGGGGGGAAACACCGGGGCCCGGAGCGGGTTCCGTCTGCCGATCCGCGAAAGGAGGCGAAGAGGCGTTCGGGCGCGCGGGGGTTTCGTCGGGGCCGGCGGGAAATCCTCCGGCGGCCCCATCGGACCGGCACCGCGCTGCCCAGGTCGACGGGGGAGTTGTTCAGCTCACTGGATGAGGGGCACCCGGATCCGACTCCCCGCCGGATCCCATGTCCCTCCGTCGGCGGGGAATTATCAGAAAGGCGCGGGGCTGTCCACGCGGAAAGCGCGTGGCCGACCCGGGCCCGGCCGCGCAAAGCCGCGCTTTCAGGGGCGGATGGGCCGGTTCACATGGCCCATCTTGCGCCCGGCCCGGGTCTCGCGCTTGCCGTAGAGATGCAGCCGGGCCTCGGGCTCGGCCAGAATCGCCTTCCACCGGTCGGCATCCGCCCCGATCAGGTTCTCCATCTCCGTCGGTGCCCGGGTGGCGGCGCTGCCCAGCGGCCAGCCGGCAACCGCACGGACATGTTGCTCGAACTGGGACGTCACCGCCCCGTCCTCGCTCCAGTGGCCGGAATTGTGGACCCGGGGGGCGATCTCGTTGGCGATGAGCCGCGCCGGCCCCGCGCCGTCGCGCACCACGAAGAACTCGACGCACAGCACGCCCACATGCCCGAGGGCAGCGGCCACCGCCGCGCCGATGCGGCGGGCCTTGTCACAGGTTTCCGGCGGCACCGAGGGCGCCGGCACCCGGCTCCACTTCAGGATATGGTGCGCGTGGACATTCTCGGCGATGTCGAAGGCGGCGACGGTACCATCGAGACCGCGCGCCACGACTGCCGAGCACTCGGCCACGAAGGGCACGAAGCCTTCCAGGATGGAGGGCCGGTTGCCGAGGCGGGCGAGGGCGGCCACCGGGTCGTCGCCGGGGGCGACCCGGGTCTGTCCCTTGCCGTCATAGCCGAAGCGGCGGGTCTTCAGGATGCCCGGGCCGCCGATGCGGGCGAGCGCCGCCGTCAGGTCGGCCGCGTCCGAGACGGCCGCATGGGGGGCGACCGGCACGCCGGCCTGATCGAGAAAGGCCTTCTCGGTCAGCCGGTCCTGGGAGACCGAGAGGGACTGGGCGCCCGGGCGCACCGGCACCAGGGTTTCGAGAAAGGCGACGGTTTCCACCGGCACATTCTCGAACTCGTAGGTGATGACCTCGACGGAGGCGGCGAAGGAGGCGAGCGCCGCGCGGTCGTCATAGGCCGCCCGGGTGAAGGCGTGGGCGACGTCGAAGGCCGGGCTGTCGTCCTCGGGGCAGAAGATGTGGGTCCTGAGACCCAGCCGGGCGGCGGCGAGCGCGATCATGCGGCCGAGCTGGCCGCCGCCGAGAATGCCGATGGTGTCGCCGGGCGAAAGGATGAGGTTCGGATCAGGCATCGTCGCTCGGATGCTCCGCGACGGCGTCCGTCTGGCGGGCGCGATAGGCGTCGAGCCGGTCGGCGAGGCCGGAATCGGTGAGGGCCAGCACGGCGGCGGCCAGGAGGGCGGCATTGACCGCACCGGCCCGTCCGATCGCCAGCGTGCCCACGGGAATGCCGGCGGGCATCTGGACGATGGAATGCAGGCTGTCGACGCCGGAGAGCGCCTTGCTTTCCACCGGCACGCCGAAGACGGGGAGCGGTGTCAGGGCGGCGGTCATGCCCGGCAGATGGGCGGCCCCGCCGGCGCCGGCAATGACGATCTTCACGCCGCGCGCCCGGGCGCCGGTGGCGAAGTCGTAGAGCCGCTTCGGCGTGCGGTGTGCCGAGACGATCCGGCTTTCGAACGGGATGCCGAGCGCGGTGAGCGTCTCGGCAGCATGGCGCATGGTGGCCCAGTCCGACTGGCTTCCCATGATGATCGCGACTGGCGGAGCCGTCTCGGTCATCCTGTCTCTCCCCCTCCGGGCGGGACGGCGCGGTGCGGACCACGGATCCACGACCCGCGGAATCACCCGGTTCCCGCCGGTTGTCCGGCCTTGCGGAAAGGCGAGGCAATAGCCTCTTGCGTCTGCCGGTGCAAGATGGCGGCCGGGCTGCGGAAACTCTGCCGCATCCCGGCCCTGTCGCGGCGGTCGCTCCGGCCGTCCGCCGGGAGGGCGGCCGGTATCCCGTCGCCCTCATCCCGGGGCGGCATTTCGCGGGTCCCGCGGGCAGTTTTCGGTCTCAGACGTGGCGGCCGGCCAGCCGCCGCGCCGCGTCGGTCACCGGGCGCTCGACGAGGAGATAGACCAGCGTGCCCCCGATCGCGGCGGCCAGCGGGCCGGCAATACAGAAGCCCGCCCAGCCGCCGGGAAGGGCATCGAGATGCAGGGTCCGCCAGCCTTTGGAGAGTGCGGCCAGCAGGAGACCATGGGTCAGATAGATCGAATAGGAGGCGTCGCCGAGCAGATGGGCCGGGCGACATTCCGGGATGGCGCTCGTCCGTTCGATGCTGAGGGCGCCGAAGACGATCATGGCGGCCGGCACCCCCCAGAAGATGGCGCGGACGCCGATATCCGTGAGCGGGGCGGCGAGGAGGGCGGCACCGGCGAGGAGCAGCAGCCAGCCGATTGCCCGCCGCGCCGTCCGGCCCTTGCGGTGTAGGAGGGCGATGATCACGCCGAAGCCGAATTCGAGAATGATGTCGGAGGCGTAGAAGCCTGGCAGGGGGTTTTCCGGGGGATCGAGGAGCCCGGACAGCGCGAGCAGCACGAGGGCTGTCAGCATCGCGCGATAGCGGATGCGCTCCGGCAGCAGCAGGGCCAGCCCGAAGAGCAGATAGAAGAACATTTCATAATTCAGCGTCCAGCCGAGAATCAGCGGCGGATACATTCCGCCGACGACCGGATGCGGCGTCGGAACGAACACATAGGACAGGAGGACATGCCGCAGGCTGAAGGCCGAGGTTTCCGCCAGCCCCGGTGCCGCCAGGGTGACCATGACCACCACCGTCGTCAGGATCCAGTAGAGCGGAACGATGCGGACAATGCGCCTCAGATAGAATTTGAGCGGGGTGATCGCGCGGCCGCAGGTCGTGATCGTCATGACAAAGCCGCTGATGACGAAGAAGATGTCGACGCCGCTGGTCAGGAAATGTGGCCACCAGCTGACATAGCCCATTTTTACCAGCTGCGGATAAAGATGATAGACGACGACCATCAGGGCGGCGATGGCGCGGAGATATTGAATTGACAGTATCATATGAGTCCCGGCCGAAAAAACAGGCGCCGATCAGGTCCTTTGCCGCAAGGCACGTGCATCCGTGCGTCCGCGGGGATGAAATTTCTGGTCCGAAACAAAAGGCACTGCGCCGATAACGGGAGACGGCGCAAAAAAAAGCAGGTGTGCGGCGACCGCGAAGAAGCAATCCAAGGATAGCGGCCGGCTTCCCGGCGTGTCAATCAAGCCGCACCCGGGCCACCCGTGCGGCCGGCCCGGGCGCTGCGCCCTTGCCTTCCGGGGCGCTTTGGCGGATCACCGCCGGCAGTCCGGCTCTTCTCTCTCCTGCTCCGCTCGGGCGGGATCGCCGGCACGGGAGCGCCTATGCCACGCTACAAGCTGACGATCGAATATCATGGCGGCGCCTTCGCCGGCTGGCAGCGGCAGGCCGAGCTGCCCACCGTGCAGGGCGTGCTGGAGCAGGCGCTGGTCCGCTTCACCGGCGAGACCGTCGACGTGCACGGCGCCGGGCGCACCGATGCCGGCGTCCATGCCACCGGTCAGGTCGCCCATGTGGATCTGGCGAAGGTCTGGCGCGGCGACACGGTGCGCGACGCCCTCAACGCCCATCTGCGCCCCCATCTCGTCAGCGTGCTCGCCGCCGCTCCGGTCGCCGGGGAGTTCGACGCCCG
>JBBSSF010000003.1:0-25160 GCA_038242345.1 Hyphomicrobiales bacterium | reverse complement strand
CTTGCGAGCCTGGTATTATGCCGTTGGGCATATGGGAAATCCGCTGTCCTTCCGGCGCGCGGGTGCGGTCAGCACCTCGTGCGCATGGTATGACAGACAGGCGGCCCGTTCTGCCGCCCTGTTCCGGGCTGTCCCTTTTTTCATGCCGCTGCCCGGTCCCCGCCGGGGGCGGCCTTTTTTTCATGTCCGGCGCCTTTCCCCGGGGCGCACGGACCCGCACCGCGACCGATCTGGCACGACTCTTGTATTGCAGATCGCGTCGTATGGTATCTTGCATACTAGACAGAAAGACAAGCGTTGCATGGCTCCGCAGGTCGGCGAAATCGAAGCATCCATCCTGACGGCGATCCTGGCCGGGCGCATCCGGCCGGGCACGCGCCTCGGTGAATCGCAACTGGCTGCGATCTATGGCGTTTCCCGGACCAAGGTGCGCGAGGCGCTGGTGCGTCTGGAAACCCGCGGCGTGGTTACCGTGTCGGCGCGCCGGGGCTGGTATGTGGTGGAGCCGTCGGTGGAGGAGGCCCGCGAGGCCTTTCATGCCCGCAAGGTGATCGAGACCGGTCTGCTGCATTCGCTGGCAGATGCCTCCGGCGACATCATCGCCAGCCTGCGGGCCCATATCGTGCTTGAGGAAGCGGCCATCGCGGCCGGGGATGTCGGCAACCAGGCCTGCCTGCTCGGCGACTTTCACATCCATCTGGCCGAGCTTCTCGGCAACCGGGTGCTGACCGAGGTCATCCGCGACCTGACGGCCCGCACCACCCTCGTCTCGATGCTCTACCAGCCGCGCGAGAAGGCGAGCGAATCCAATCACGACCATCAGGAGATCGTCGACGCCCTGGAGCGCGGCGATTTTGCCGGGGCGGCCCGGCTGATGAGTGCCCACATCGACGCCGTGGAATCCGGCCTCGATCTTTCCGCCCGACCGGATCCGCTGGAGCTCCTCAAGGAGAATCTGGCGTCCGGCGTCCTTTCCCCCTCTGCCGTGCCGCACCGGCACGGGATCTCCTCCCCAACGCAACAGGACCAGAGCTGATGACCAACCGGAGACAGTTCCTCGCCCTCGCCGCCGCCACCGCCGTGGCCCTGCCGCTTGGCGGCCGGCTGGCGCTGGCCGGCGACGCGCTTGCCACCATCCAGTCGCGCGGCGTGATCCGCATCGCCGTGCCGCAGGATTTCCCGCCCTTCGGCTCGGTCGGCGCCGACATGACCCCCCAGGGCTATGACATCGACGTGGCGACCCTGATCGCCAAGAACATGGGCGTGAAGCTGGAACTCGTCCCGGTCACCTCGGCCAACCGCATTCCCTATCTCCAGACCGGCAAGGTGGATCTGGTGATCTCCTCGCTCGGCAAGAATCCCGAGCGCGAGAAGGTCATCGATTTCTCCAAGGCCTATGCGCCGTTCTACAATGGCGTGTTCGGTCCGGGCGATGTCGTCGTCACCGGCCCGGAAGATCTCAAGGGCAAGGTCGTCGCCGTGACCCGCGGCTCGGTGGAGGATCTGGAGCTGTCCAAGATCGTCGGCCCCGAGACCACCGTGAAGCGCTACGAGGACAACAACGGCACGATCTCGGCCTTCCTGTCGGGCCAGGTCGACCTGGTGGCGACCGGCAACGTGGTGGCGGCCGCCATCATCGCCCGCAAGCCGCCGAAGAAGCCGGAGATGAAGTTCCTCATCAAGAACTCGCCCTGCTATATCGGCCTGAACAAGGACCAGCCGGAGCTGATGGAAACGGTGAACGCCATCATCGTCAACGCGACGAAGGATGGCCAGCTCAACGCCATTTCCAACCGCTGGCTCGGCACCGACCTGCCGACCGAACTCTGAGCTGACAGCGGCTCCGCCACAGGCTGACGCCGGCCGCGGCGGAGCGCCGGAGGCCGCGGGCAGCGTCTCCGCTTCCAGTTCCTTATGCCGGGCACGCAAGTGCTGACCGCACCCAAGCGCCTGAAGATCAGCAGATTTTCCATAGGCGCCAATGGCATGGAAAATCTGCACCGGAATGCCAGAGCGTCCTTTTCAAGGATCTTTGGCATTATCTCCCGCGCCGGGCGAGTGGCTGCGGGATGACGCCATGTCCGGCCGGACGGGGACTGCCCGGCCAGACACGGAGACCGATCCGGGACAGGCCGTCCCGCTCCCTCTTCCCGGGGGCGGGCCCGGCCGGGGACAGATTTGTCGAGGGTCTCCCCCGTCCCGGAATCCGCCTGACGCGCGGGCCGCCCTGCCCTCCGGAAACGCCGTTTCCGGAGCCGGGAGAGTCGTGTCCGTCGCATCCCGTCAACCCGCAATCCGGGGGGCCGAATGAACTATGTGTTCAACTTCGACTGGCTGTTCCAATATTGGCCAGTCCTTCTGCACGGCATCGGCATCACGATCGAGCTGACGCTCGTCGGGGCCGTGCTGGGCATCGCGCTGGGCATCGGCTGTGCCTGGGCGCGCGCCCTGGGACCGGCGTGGCTGAAGCCGATCGTCGCCACCTATGTGGAGATGATCCGCAACACGCCGTTCCTGATCCAGCTGTTCTTCATCTTCTTCGGACTGCCCTCGCTCGGCGTGAAGCTGAACGAGCTGACGGCGGCCAATCTGGCGATGATCGTCAATCTCGGCGCCTATGGCTGCGAGATCATCCGCGCCGGCATCATGGCGACGCCCCGGGGCCAGTTCGAGGCCGGCGCCAGCCTCGGCATGACCCGCGTCCAGACCTTCTGGTATGTGGTGCTCATTCCGGCGCTCCAGAAGATCTGGCCGGCGCTGTCGTCCCAGGTCGTCATCGTCATGCTGGGATCGGCGGCCGTGTCGCAGATCGCGGCAGAAGACCTGACCTTTGCCGCCAACTTCATCCAGTCGCGCACGTTCCGTGCCTTCGAGACCTATTTCGTCTCGACGCTGATCTATCTGGCTCTGGCCGTGCTGCTGCGCCAGATGCTGCGCGGCGTGGGCTGGGCGCTGTTTCCGAAGAGGGCCGCGCGATGACGGAATTCACCACCTGGGACATCCTGCGCAACCTGCTCCTGGCCGCGCGCTGGACGGTCATCCTCTCCCTCGTCTCCTTCATCGGCGGCGGCATCGTCGGCCTCATCGTGCTGTTTGCCCGCATCGGCAAGTCACGCACGCTGAACGTGCTGTCGCGGATCTATATCGAGCTGCTCCAGGGCACGCCGCTGCTGATGCAGCTGTTCCTCGCCTTCTTCGGCCTGGGCCTGTTCGGCATCGACGTGCCGTCATGGCTGGCGGCCGGCATGGCGCTGATCCTGTGGACAGCGGCCTTCCTCGCCGAAATCTGGCGCGGCTGCGTGGAGGCGATTGCCCGCGGCCAGTGGGAGGCCTCCTCCAGCCTCGGCATGGGGTACCTGCAGCAGATGCGCTACGTGATCCTGCCCCAGGCCCTGAAGATCGCGGTGCCGCCCACCGTCGGCTTCTCGGTGCAGGTGGTGAAGGGCACGGCGCTGACCTCCATCATCGGCTTCGTGGAACTCACCAAGGCCGGCACCATCGTCACCAACGCCACCTTCGAACCCTTCACCGTCTACGGCTTCGTCGCCCTCATCTATTTCGTGCTCTGCTTCCCGCTCTCGAAGTCGAGCCAGTACCTCGAAAGGAAGCTCAATGTCGCTCATCGAAATCACTGAGGTGAAGAAGCGGTTCGGCGACAACGAGGTGCTGAAGGGCATCAACATCGATGTTGCCCCCGGCGAGGTCATCGCCATCATCGGCAAGTCGGGCTCGGGCAAGTCGACCCTGTTGCGCTGCATCAACGGTCTTGAGACAATCGACTCCGGATCGATCCAGGTGGCGGGCGCGCAGCTCCTGCCGGACGAGCTGCACCTGAAGGCCCTGCGTCTCAAGGTCGGCATGATCTTCCAGCAGTTCAACCTGTTCCCGCACCTCACGGCGGGGCGGAATGTCATGCTGTCCCAGACGGTGGTGAAGAAGACGCCGAAGGCGGAAGCCGAGGCGATGGCCCGCAGGATGCTCGACCGGGTGGGCCTCGGCCACAAGTTCGACGCCTATCCGGACCAGCTGTCCGGCGGCCAGCAGCAGCGTGTGGCGATTGCGCGCGCTCTCGCCATGCAGCCGATCGCGCTACTGTGTGACGAGATCACGTCGGCCCTCGACCCGGAACTGGTCAACGAGGTGCTGATGGTGGTGAAGGAACTGGCCGCCGAGGGCATGACGCTCCTCATGGTCACCCACGAGATGCGCTTTGCGCGCGATGTCTGCTCGCGGGTGGTGTTCATGCATCAGGGCCGCGTCCACGAGATCGGAGCGCCGGAGGATGTTTTCGGCAACCCGAAGACGCCGGAGCTCAAGCAGTTCCTCGGCGTCCACTGATACCGGAGATCCTTGGAAAGGACTCTCTGGTAGTCCGGTGCGGATTTCTCATGCCCCTGGTGCAGATGAGAAATCCGCTGCCCTTCAGGCGCGCGGGTGCGGTCAGCACTTGACGTGCCTGGTATGATGACCGACGGCGCCGGGGCTCCCCCCGGCGTCCGACACCGGCCGGAGACCGCCCGTGACCCGATACCCGTTCGTGGCCTTCGACTTCGACGGAACCCTTGCCGACAGTCTGGAGTGGATCCGTCAGAACTATGGTGCCATCGCCACCCGGCATCGGCTGCGCCCGATGAGCCGGGAGGATCTCGAACGCCTGCGCGACCTGCCGACCCGGGAAAGCCTGAAGATGCTGGGCGTGCGCGCCTGGCAGATCCCGTTCCTTGCCCGCGACATCCGCCGCCGCGTGCTGCACGATGCCGCCCACATCGACCTCTATCCCGGCATCGCCGACTTCCTCGACGAGCTGGCCCGCTCCGGCCGGACGCTGGCCGTCGTCACCTCCAATGGCGAGGAAGTGGTGCGCGCGGTGCTCGGGCCGTCGGCGGAGCGGATCGCCACCTTCATCTGCGGCGTCTCCCTCTTCGGCAAGGCGCGCCGGCTGGCCCGGCTGCGCGAGGGCGCCGGGCTGGCGCCGGGCGAGATGCTCTACGTCGGCGACCAGGTGGTGGACATCGAGGCCGCCCGCAAGGCGGGGCTGGCGAGCGCCGCGGTGGCCTGGGGCATCGCCACGCCGGCGGTTCTCTCCCAGGCGCAGCCGACCCATCTCTGCCCCGCCCTTCCCGATCTGCGCGCCCTTCTCGTGCCCTGACTGCCCGTGGCCGATTGAGCATGACGCCCGGTCACGCTATAGACCCGCGACCGGCCGGCATCGGGTCCTCCGCCTGATCTGTGGCCGGGCGCCATTCTGAGAGCGGAGCCGGGCATGGCCGAGAACGTGACGGGACCCGAGGATCACGGCGAGGACGAGGCGTTCGTCTCGCGCGCCCGCATCATCGCCGAGGCGCTGCCCTACATGCTGCGCTACGACGAGGAAACGGTCGTCGTGAAATATGGCGGTCACGCCATGGGCGATCCGGCGCTGGGCCGTGCCTTCGCCGAGGACATCACCCTCCTGAAGACCGCCGGCGTCAACCCGGTGGTGGTCCATGGCGGCGGCCCGCAGATCGCGGCCATGCTGAAGCGGCTCGACATCAAGAGCACCTTCCGCAACGGCCTGCGCGTGACAGACAAGGCCACCATGGAAGTGGTGGAGATGGTTCTGGCCGGCTCCATCAACAAGGAGATCGTCGCCACCATCAACGCCGCCGGCGGCCGGGCCATCGGGCTCTGCGGCAAGGACGGCAACATGGTGACCGCCGAGCCCATCGTCCAGACCGAGACCGATCCGGCCACCGGCGCGACGGTTCCCGTCGACCTCGGCTTCGTCGGCGAGCCGAAGACGGTGCGCCGCGAGGTGATCGACGTGCTCGCCCACTCCGAGATCATCCCGGTGATCGCCCCGGTCGCCCCCGGCATCGACGGCAACACCTACAACGTCAACGCCGACACCTTTGCCGGCGCCATTGCCGGCGCGCTGAACGCCACCCGCCTGCTCTTCCTCACCGACGTTCCCGGTGTGCTCGGCCGCGACGGCAAGCTCATCAAGGAAATGACGGTGGCCGAGGCCCGGGGCCTGATCGCCGACGGCACCGTCCATGGCGGCATGATCCCGAAGGTGGAGACCTGCATCGACGCGCTGGAGCGCGGCGTCCAGGCGGTCGTCATCCTGAACGGCAAGGTGCCCCATGCGGTGCTCCTCGAACTTCTGACCGAACGCGGCATGGGAACGCTGATTACTCCGTGAGCATGTCCGGGACACTGCCGGCGGGCGGGCGCCATCCGCGCCCGCTCACGGATTTTCTCGGGGTCGAAAGCTGGGTCTTCGACCTCGACAACACCCTCTATCCGGCCGAAAGCAACCTGTTCCTCCAGGTGGACGAGCGCATCCGGACCTATGTCTCGAAGCTCCTGGGGCTCGGGCCCGAGGAGGCCCACATCCTCCAGAAGAGCTATTATCAGCGCTACGGCACCACGCTGCGCGGGCTGATGATCGAGCATGGCGTGAGCCCGGACGAGTTCCTGGAATATGTCCACGACATCGACCATTCCGGGATCCGGCCGGATCCGCGCCTCGGCGAGGCCATCGGCCGGCTGCCGGGCAAGCGCTACATCCTGACCAACGGCACCCGGGAACATGCCCTGGCGGTGGCCAACCGGCTCGGCATCACCGACCGGTTCGACGCCATCTTCGGCATCGTCGAGGCGGACCTGCTGCCCAAGCCCATGCCGGAGACCTACGACCGCTTCCTCGCCCTCCATGGCATCGCGGCGCCCCGCGCCGCCATGTTCGAGGATCTCGCCCGCAATCTCGCCGTGCCCGACGAACTCGGCATGCGCACCACCCTCGTGGTGCCGGCCGGCACCCGCTCGGTATTCCGCGAGGCCTGGGAGCTGGAGGGCCGCGAGGCGCCCCATGTCCAGTTCGTCACCGACGATCTGGCGACCTTCCTCGAAGGCGTGCTGGCGGTCATCGGCTGATACCAAAGATCCTTGAAAAGGACTCTTTGGTATTCCGATGCAGGTTTTCCATGCCTTTGGGGCATATGGAAAATCTGCTGATCTTCAGGCGCTAAGGTGCGGTCAGCACTTCGTGCGCCTGGTATGAGAGCTCGGGGCTCGCCGCCCCCCGAGTCTTTCGTCAGAAAGAAGGGGGCGGTCCGGAGACCCCCGGGGTCGCCGGGCGGGTTCGGGCGGCAGCCCGACGATCCTGTCAGGGCAGCACCGCCGGATCGAAATCCGCCGCGATCCACGCCGCCTCGATTGCCTTCAGCCTTTTCCCGAGGTCCGGCCCGGGCTTCAGGCCGGCGCGGATCAGGTCCTTTCCCGTCACCGGAAAGGCCGGCACCGGATCGGTCTCCGGGATCGCCAGCGCCGCTTCCCAGCCCGCCCCCGCCCCGCGATCCGCCCAGGCGAACCGCACGGCGGCGCGATAGACTTCGGGGCCGGCGCGATAGAGCAGATGCCGGAGGGTGCGCCGGTCGGCAGGCGCGCCGCCGAGGCGGTCCGGCGTCAGCGCCGGATCAAGGGCGAGCACCGCCGCCATGCGGTCGCGCTCGGCGTTGGAAAGCCGCAGGCGCGCGGAAAGCCGCGCCGCATCCTCCACCGAAAAACCGGCCAGCGCCGCCAGCCGCAGGGCGGGGCCGGGATCGACGCCATCGGCGGCGGCCCGGGCGACGAGGCGACCGAGCCGGGCCGGACGGGCGACGCCAGCCAGAAGCCGCGGCAGCAGGCCGCCTTCCTGCATGAGGCTCAGGGGCGGTTCCGCCCGGGGCGCGGCCATGAGCTTGGCCAGCTCGGCGCTGATGCGCTCGACGGAAATCCGGTCGAGCCCGTCGCGGTTGCGGATCGCCGCCGCCAGCCCGTCGGCATCGGGATCGCCGGCGGCATAAATGGCGTGAAAGCGGAAGAAGCGGAGAATGCGCAGATAGTCCTCGCGCACCCGCTGGTCGGGATCGCCGATGAAGCGCACCCGGCGGGCGGCCAGATCGGCAAGGCCGTCCACATAATCGTGGACGATGCCATCGGCGGTCACCGAGAGAGCGTTGATGGTGAAGTCGCGGCGCTCCGCATCCGCCCTCCAGTCGCGGCCGAAGCGCACCACGGCATGGCGGCCGTCGGTCTCCACATCCTGACGCAGGGTGGTGACCTCGAACGGGTGCCCCTCCACCACCACGGTGACGGTGCCGTGCTCGTAGCCGGTCGGCACCGGCTTCAGGCCGGCGGCGCGCGCCCGGGCGATGACGGTGTCGGGCTCGGCCGTGGTGGCAAGATCGAGATCGCTGGGCGGCAGCCCGAGGAGGGCGTTGCGCACGGCGCCGCCCACCACCCGGGTCTCGTCCCCCGCGACATCGAGGGCGGCGACCAGCCGGCGGAAGCGCGGATCGGCGAGAAAGGGGGCCCGGGCAGGATCGAGGCGCGCGGTCATCAGCGGACCTCCGCCGGCACCAGCACGCCATTCTCGAAGCGGGCCGGCCGGTAGGAGGCGGGGTCCGTGCCGCCGCCGAAGCTCGCCAGCACGACGAAGCTGGCAATCACCAGCAGCACCCCGCCGGTGAGCAGACCGACGATCCGGACCGGCGTCAGCCGCACGGGCACCGCGCGAACGCCATTGAGCGCCAGCACCACGGCCAGCGGCAGGAAGAACAGGATCGTCTGGATCAGGATCAGGCGCGGCACGGCGGGGGATCTCCGGCAATCCGGTCAGCGCGGACCGTAGATCCGCTCGGCCAACCGGTGGAGGATCACGGCCGTGATGCCCCAGATGCGATGATTGAGGGCACGGATGCTGTCGTGCTCGATGTCGTAATAGAAGCCCTTGAGGCCGTTGCGCTCCCAGTCGGTGCGGCGATAGTTGGCCGGGGTCATGAACACCGAGAGCGGCAGGTCGAACACCGCCGCCACCTCGCCCGGAGTGGGCGAGACCGGGGCGCCGGGCCGCACGAGGGCCACCACCGGCACGATGCGGAAGCCCGTATGGGTCAGCATCGGATCGCCATAGCCGACCGGGCGGACCTGATCCCGGGAAAGGCCGATCTCCTCATGGGCCTCGCGCAGGGCCGCCGCCACCGCATCCCGGTCGCCGGCGTCGATCTTGCCGCCGGGAAAGGCCACCTGCCCGGCATGGGAGGAGAGATGGTCCGTGCGCCGGGTGAGGATGAGGCGGGGATTTTCCGGATCGGCGATGACGGGCACCAGCACCGCCGCATCGCGCACCCGCGCCTTTGGCAGGGTGGTGCCGGGCAAGGGCTTCGTCTCCCCGGCGAGAATCGGGGTGGAGAGCGGCATCAGCCGGTCGAGCCGGCCGGTGAAGCCGGAGAGGGAAAAGGAACCGGCCGCGGACAGGATCTCCGGAGCGGCCCCGTCCCGGGGCCCGGGCATCACTCCATCCACGCCGCCACCTCCGCAACCGGGGCGACGGGGAAGAACCGGCCGCCCGAGCGCACCCCGAGCCAGTCCGCGCCGTCGCGGGGACCGGTCTCGGCCAGCGCCAGCAGTTCGCCCTGCACCGCCCGGGTGAGGCGCGCCTCCAGCCGGCCGCGCACATGCACATAGGGCTTCACGCCGCCGGTCGCCGGATCGGTCTCGAAGCGCAGCGGATGCTCCGGCCCGGCCGCGACCACATCGCCGACATTGGTGCGAAAGGTCAGCACGCCATCGGCGCCGGCATTCATTTCCACGGCGAGAAAGGGCGCATCGGCCACGCGGATGCCGACCTTCTCCACCGGCGTGACCAGCAGATACTGCCCGTCCGCCTCGCGCCGCAGCACCGAGGCGAACAGGCGCACTAAGGCCGGCCGGCCGATGGGCGTGCCCAGATAGAACCAGCGCCCGTCGGCGCGAATCTCCATGTCGATGTCGCCGCAGAAGGGCGGATCCCAGCGCTCCACCGGCGGGGTGCGGCCAAGCCCCTCGGCCCGGCCGATGAGGGCGGCCAGCCCGTCCGCCGCACTGCGCTCGGTCATCCTGTCTCCTCCGGACCGCCGCTCCCCGTCAGCGGGGAGCGTCACAGCTTGGCATAATGCCCGCAGTCCCGACAGACCAGATAGACATCGCCGGACCCGCGGGAAACCCCCAGGGCCTTCGACAGGAGCACATGGCAGACGAGAAAGAAGGCCACGAGGCGGCCGAGCCCGGGAACGGGCCCGAGGGCCAGCGTCGTGCTGGCCGCCATGTTGACGGCCGGAATCATCCGGTAGCCGCTGCCATCGGCGGAATGGGTCTCGGTGTGCGCCGAGCCGCAGTGCGGGCATCTTGCGAGCATCGCCCCTCCTTGACCGGGGGATCCGGTGCGGGCGTCATCCGGCGGCCGGGGGGCCGCCGGAGGGAACAGGCGTGCGCACCCTAGACAGCCGCCAGTTGCCCCGACAGGAGATAGCGCAATTCCCGCACTGCACCGCGCCGGATTTCGTGCGCCGGCCGGGCCATGATCGCGCCATGAACGCCCCCGACCATGGGACTGGCCGATGACGGATGCGCCGGGCAAGAAAGCCTGTCACACTGGAATCGCCTCCGGCTCCGCCGCGCCTCCCGCGGCCGGGCCTTCCCCTGCCCCGCGAGGACCTGATGAGCGCCACCGTCGAAGCCGCCCGGATCGAAGCTGCCCTTGCCGGCGACCCCGCTGCCGTGGTGGCGGCCGCCGAAGCGGCGGTCGCGCGGGTGGGCGCGGCGCGGGAAGCGGTGGGCAGGCTGATCTTCGGCCAGGAAAGCGTCGTCGAGGAAACCCTCGTCACCCTGCTCTCGGGTGGCCATGGCCTGCTGGTCGGCGTGCCGGGCCTTGCCAAGACGCGCCTCGTCACCACGCTCGGCACCGTGCTCGGGCTCGACGCCCGCCGCATCCAGTTCACGCCCGACCTGATGCCCTCCGACATCACCGGTTCGGAAGTGCTCGATCAGGCCGCCGACGGCACCCGCGCCTTCCGCTTCATCAAGGGCCCGGTGTTCGCCCAGCTGCTGATGGCCGACGAGATCAACCGCGCCAGCCCGCGCACCCAGTCGGCGCTGCTGCAGTCCATGCAGGAATATCATGTGACGGTGGCCGGCGAGGCCCATCCCCTGCCGCGGCCCTTCCATGTGCTCGCCACGCAGAATCCGCTGGAGCAGGAAGGCACCTATCCCCTGCCGGAAGCCCAGCTCGACCGTTTCCTGATGCAGATCGACGTCGGCTATCCCGACCGCGACGCCGAGCGCCGCATCCTGATCGAGACCACCGGCGGCAGCGAGGCCACGCCGGAACCGGTGCTCTCGGCCGCCGAACTCGCCCTCTATCAGCGTCTGGTGCGCCGCCTGCCGGTGGGCGACAGCGTCGTGGAGGCGATCCTCGATCTGGTGCGCTCGGCCCGGCCGGGCCCGGATGTGCCGGCACCGGCCGATCGCATCGCCTGGGGCCCCGGCCCGCGCGCCAGCCAGTCGCTGATGCTGGCGGTGCGCGCCCGCGCCCTCCTGCAGGGCCGGCTGGCCCCCTCCATCGACGATGTGGTGGCGCTGGCCCGCCCCATCCTCCAGCACCGCATGGCGCTGACCTTTGCCGCCCGTGCCGATGGCCACACCGTCGCCGGCACCATCGCCGCCCTCACCGCCCGCATCGGCTGAGGCGCCATGGCCCTGTTTTCCGGACGCTCCCCAGCCCCGCCGGAGACCGGTCCGCTGCCCCGGGCCAAGGGGCTGTCGGCGGTCCTGCCGGATCTCCTCATCCAGGCCCAGCGCCTGTCGGCCACCGTGGTTGCCGGCTGGCATGGCCGGCGGCGGGCGGGTCCGGGAGAACAGTTCTGGCAGTTCCGCCCCTTCGCCCCCGGCGAGCCCGTCAGCCGCATCGACTGGCGCCGCTCGGCCCGGGACGAACATCTCTATGTGCGCGAACGGGAATGGGAGGCGGCCCACACCCTGTGGCTGGCCGCCGATCTCTCCGTCTCCATGGACTATCGCTCGGATCTCGCCGCGGTGACGAAGCGCGATCGCGCCCTGGTGCTGCTGCTGGCGCTGGCCGATCTGGCGGCCCGGGGCGGCGAGCGGGTGGGCCTGCCGGGCCTCGCCCGGCCGGTCGCCGCGCGCGATGTGGCCGAGCGGCTGGCCGACACCCTGGCCGCCGCCGCCCCGGCCACCGCCCTGCCGCCCACCGGCGCGGTGCGGCGCTTTTCCGACATGGTGCTCTTCGGCGATTTTCTCGATCCGGTGGACGAGCTGGTGCAGTGGGTGGAGCGGCTGGCCGGTCAGGGCGTGCGCGGCCATCTGGTGCAGGTGCTCGATCCGGCCGAGGAGAGCTTCCCCTTTTCCGGCCGCATCGAGTTCGTCGAGCCCGAATCCGGGCTGCGGCTCCTCGCCGGCCGGGCCGACGCCTGGGGCGAGACCTACCGCACCCGGCTGGCCGAGCGGCGCGACCTGCTGGACCGGCTGACGCGCCGGGCCGGCTGGAGCTTCCTCGTCCATCATACCGACCGGTCGGCGGCCGAGCCGCTGATCGCGCTGTCCGCACGCCTTGGCGCCGCCGGAGGTCCGCGATGACGGGTCCCGCTGCCGCGCCGGCTCCCCGGGAGGGCCCCGGCCGATGAATTTCCTGCCGCTCAGCTTCGCCGCCCCGGCGGTGCTCGTGGCGCTGGTGCTGCTGCCGGCCATCTGGCTGCTGCTGCGCTCCACGCCGCCCCGGCCGCGCCGCCTCGCCTTCCCGGGCACGAAGCTGCTCGCGGACCTGCGCCGGCGCGAGGAGACCCCGGCGCGCAGCCCGTGGTGGCTGACGCTGCTGCGTCTCATGCTGGCGGCCGCCCTCATCCTGGCGCTGGCCCGGCCGGTCTGGCAGCCGGAAGCCGGCGGCAGCGTCGCCGGAGACGGACCGGTCCTGATCCTGTTCGACAATGGCTGGGCGTCCGCCGCCGACTGGACCACCCGCACCCGGGCGCTCGCCGCGACCATCGACCGGGCCGCCGATCAGGACCGGCCGGTGATCCTCGCCGCCACCGCCGACGGCCCTGGCCAGACGCTGACCGCCGTCGATTCCGCCGCCGCCCGGGAGCGCGCCGGTGCGCTCGCGCCGCGCCCGTGGGCGTCCGATCGCGCCGGGGTGCTGGCAGCGCTTGCCGCCACCGCGGTGAAGCCGGGGGCCATCCTGTGGCTCAGCGACGATCTGGCGACCGCCGGCGATGCCGATGCCCGTGACCGGCTCGTGGCCCTCGCCGGGGATGCGCCGGTGACCATCCTCGGCGGCAGCGATGCCCCGCTTCTCGGCCTGACGGCGGCGGAAAATGCCGCCGATGCCCTGACGGTCCGGGGCGCCGCCACCCGGCCGCCGGCGGAGGGCAGCGCCGCCCCGGTGGTCCGCGCTCTCGACCTCAAGGGCTTCGTGATCGGCGAAGCGCCGCTTGCCTTCACCGCCGGCGCCCGCACGGGCGAGGCGCGGCTGCAGCTGCCCCTGGAACTGCGCAACGACATTGCCCGCATCGAGATCGCCGGCGTGCCGACGGCCGGCGCCGTGCGCCTCGTCGATGACCGCTGGCGCCGGCGGGTGGTCGGCCTGATCTCGGGGGCGAGCGCCGATACCGCCCAGCCCCTGCTGTCGCCACTCCATTATCTGCGCAACGCCTTCTCGCCCTTTGCCGACGTGCGCGAGCCGCGGGCGACCGATCTCGATGCCGCCGTGTCCGATCTGGTGGATGGCGGCGCCTCGGTGATCGCCATTGCCGATGTCGGCCGCCTGCCCGAGCGCGCCCACAGGCAGCTCACCGACTGGGTGAACCGCGGCGGCGTGCTGATCCGCTTTGCCGGCCCGCGTCTGGTGGAAGGCGCCGACGATCTCTTGCCGGTGCGTCTGCGGCCCGGCAGCCGGGTGCTGGGCGGCAGCCTCTCCTGGGAGAAGCCGCAGGAACTCGCCCCCTTCGCCCCCACCAGCCCCTTTGCCGGCCTGACGCCGCCGACCGACATCGCCGTCACCCGGCAGATCCTCGCCGAACCCGACGCCACCCTACCGGACCGCACCTGGGCGAGCCTGGCCGATGGCACTCCGCTGGTGACGGCCCGGACCGAGGGCGCCGGCCGGGTGATCCTGTTCCACGTCTCGGCCGATACCGACTGGTCGAGCCTGCCGCTCTCGGGCGGCTTCGTGGAGATGCTGCGCCGGGTGGTGGCGATTGCCCATGGCGCCACCGGCAGCCCGACCGCGGGGGAGACCTCCGACATTCCGCTGCCGCCGCTCCGGCTCATCGACGGCTTCGGCCGCTTCACGACGCCGGGGCCCGACGCCCGGCCGCTGCCGGCCAACGCCACCGACATCGTGCCCGGCCGCAGCCATCCGCCGGGGCTCTATGGCTCAGACGATTCCTTCCGGGCCCTCAACCTGCTGGCCCCCGGCGACAGCCTGGCGCCTCTCGATCTCGCCGCCCTGCCGGAGCGCTTCGCCCGGCGCAGCTTCACCGCAGGGGATCCGTTCGCGATTGCCCCTCTCGTGCTGGGGATCGCCATGGCCCTCCTGCTGATCGACGCGCTGGCGGCGCTCGTTCTCACCGGCGCCTTCACCCGCAACCGCCGGCACACGGCAGCCCTTGCCCTCGGCGTCGCCCTTCTGGCCGGCGCCGCCCCCACCCCGGGCCACGCCCAGATCGTGCCGACGCCGGCCCAGGCGGAGGCCGACCGCTTCGCCCTGGCGGCCACCGAGACCACCCGGCTCGCCTATGTGAAGACCGGCGATCCGGACCTCGACACCACCAGCCGCGAGGGACTTGAGGGGCTCAGCCGCTATCTTGCCAGCCGCACGGCGCTGGAACCCGGCGAGCCCATCGGCGTCGATCTCGCCCATGACGAGCTGGCCTTCTTCCCGCTGCTCTACTGGCCACTGTCGGGCAGCCAGGCGAAGCCGGCACCGGAGACCATGGCCCGGGTGGATGCCTACATGAAGAATGGCGGCACCATCCTGTTCGACACCCGGGACGAACTCCAGACCGGCCCGGACCCGACCCGGGCGGCGGCGAGCCCGGCCACCGCCAAGCTGCGCGAGATCCTCGCCGGCCTCGACATTCCGCCCCTGGAGCCGGTGCCGCCGGACCATGTGCTGACCAAGACCTTCTATCTGATGTCGGCCTTTCCCGGCCGCTTCGAGGGCGGGCCGCTGTGGGTGGAGGAGCTGCCCGACAGCAACGACGGTCCTGCCGGCCGGCCGGTGCGCGGCGGCGACGGGGTGTCGCCGATCCTCATCACCGCCAATGACCTCGCCGGCGCCTGGGCCATCGGCCCGGACGGGGACTATGTCTATCCGACGGTGCCGGCCGATCCCTATCAGCGCGAACTCGCCTTCCGCACCGGCGTCAACATCGTGATGTACACGCTGACCGGCAACTACAAGGCCGATCAGGTGCACGTGCCGTCGCTGCTGGAACGGCTCGGCCAGTGAGACCAGGGACACGACGTGCCGACCGCACCGCGCGACCCGAGACGAGAACGGACTGACCGATGCTGACTTCCTGGTCGCTCTCCTTCGACCCGCTGCTGCCGCTGCCGGTGGTGATCGCCTTTGCGGTCCTCGCCTCGGCGCTGGTGGTGTTCGGGCTGGTGCGGCGGGTGCGCGGCGGTGTGGTGCGGGCGCTTGCCCTCCTCGCGCTGCTCGCCAGCCTCCTCGGCCCGGCCATGACCCGGGAGGAGCGCGCGCCACTGACGGGCGTCGTCGCCGTCGTCGTCGACGAGAGCCAGAGCCAGGACATCGGCGACCGGGCCGCCGTCACCCGGGCGGCGCTGGAAAAGGTGCGCGCCCGCATCGCCGATCTGCCGGACATGGAAATCCGCGAGATCCATGTCACCCCGCCCGGCCCCGGCGCCACCGCCGATGGCACGCGCCTGTTCGAGGCCCTCGGCCGCGGCCTCGCCGACGTGCCACCCGACCGGGTGGCCGGCGCCATCCTCATCACCGACGGTCAGGTGCATGATGTGCCGGCAAGCGCCACCGCCCTCGGCTTCGATGCGCCGGTGCATGGCCTCAGCACCGGCCGCGCCGACGAGATCGACCGCCGGCTGGTGCTGGAGCGCGCGCCGCGCTTCGGCCTCGTCGGCTCCACCCAGCTGGTGCGCATGCGCATCGAGGATCAGGGCGCCCCGGCCGGCGGCACCGCCAAGCTGACGGTGCGGCGCGACGGCGAGACCGTGATCGAGGAGAGCGTGCCGGTCGGCGTCTCCTTCGAGGCGGAGGTGCAGATCACCCATGCCGGGCCGAACATCCTGGAATTCGAGGTGGCGCCGCTTCCCGGCGAACTCTCGCCGGTCAACAATTCCGTGGTGGTGGTCACCGACGGCGTGCGCGAGAACCTGCGGGTTCTCCTCGTGTCCGGCTCGCCCCATGCCGGCGAGCGCACCTGGCGCAACCTGCTGAAGTCCGACCCGTCGGTGGACCTCGTCCACTTCACCATCCTGCGGCCGCCGGAAAAGCAGGACGGCACGCCGATCAACCAGCTGTCCCTCATCGCCTTTCCGACCCGGGAGCTGTTCTCGGTCAAGATCAACGAGTTCGACCTCATCATCTTCGACCGCTACCAGCGCCAGGGCGTGCTGCCGATCATCTATTTCGACAACATCGCCCGCTATGTGAAGGGCGGCGGCGCGGTGCTGGTGGCCGCCGGCCCGGACTATGCCGAGGACGACAGCCTGTTCAACACCCCGCTCGGCCAGATCCTGCCGGCCGCGCCCACGGGCCGGGTGCTGGAAGAGCCCTACCGCGCCGGCCTCACCCCGCTCGGCAAGCGCCATCCGGTGACCCGCGGCCTGCCCGGCTCCGACAGCGAGCCGCCGGACTGGAGCCGCTGGTTCCGTCTGGTGGTGGCCGATTCCCTGCCCGGGGCCACGCCGGTGATGCAGGGCCCCGATGGCAAGCCGGCGCTGGTGCTGTCCCATGCCGATCAGGGCCGCGTCGCGCTGTTCCTCTCGGATCAGGCCTGGCTGTGGGCCCGCGGCTATGAGGGCGGCGGCCCCCATGTGCCGCTGCTGCGCCGCCTCGCCCACTGGCTGATGCGCGAACCCGAGCTGGAAGAGGAAGCCCTGCGGCTGAAGGTTGCCGGCGGCGACCTGATCGTGGAGCGCCAGACCCTCACCGACGCGCCGCCACCGGTGACGCTGAAATCCCCCTCGGGGGTCGAGACCCGTCCGACCCTGACGGAGGCCGAACCCGGCCTGTGGCGCGCCACCCTGCCCGGCCCCGAGACCGGCCTGTGGCGGGCGACCGACGGCAAGCTGACCGCCCTCGTCCATGTCGGCCCGCCCAACCCGCGGGAATTCACCGACCTGCGCTCGACCACGGAGATCCTGCAACCCGTCGCCGACGCCACCGGCGGCGCCGTGCGGCGCATTGCCGACGGGGCCGACCTGCCGCGCATTCTCGCCCGGCGGGATGGCGGCAGCCGCGCCGGCGGCGACTGGATCGGGCTCGATGCGACCAGTGCCTCGGTGCTGATCGGCATCGACCGGGTGCCGGTGTTCGCCGGCTTCCTGGGGCTGGCGATCCTGCTCGGCCTCGTCTCCGCCACCTGGTGGCGCGAGGGACGCTGACGCTCCGGCGCCGGCCCACCCGGGCCCCGGAAAAAGAAGCGGCGCCGGCCAGTGGCCGGCGCCTTCCGTTCAAGAATGCGGCCCGGGGATCACCAGCCGCGCGGACCGACCCAGCGGCAGCGGCTCACCGGAACGCTGCGGACATAGCGCACGCCATAGCTCCAGTAGCTCTGACGCTCCCAGACCGTGCGGCAGACCTGACGCGGCGGCGGCGGCCGGTAATAGACCGGCGGCGGGGGCGGCGGAAAATAAGCGGGCGGCGCGGGCCGATAGACCGGCGGGCCCCAGCCGCCACCCCCCCAGCCGAACGACCAGCCCCAGTCCGCCCGAGCGACGCCGGGCACGGCCACCAGGGCCGCCAGCGCCATGGAAAGAAGGACTCCGGTCTTCATCGTGCGCCTCTCCCTCTGGAGCGGGCCCCTCCCCGCGGACAGCCGGGGGAAAGGCTCTCATGACGCCAGTTCTGACACGGTGCGGCTTTACCCGTCCTGAGGAGCGCGTTCAGATGCCGTTCAAGCTTGCGGCGGGAAAGCGGGCGCCCCTGCCCGGCCGATCCAGAGATCGAGAAAGCGGTCGAGCCAGCTGAGCACCTGGGGATCGTGGATGCGGCGGTCCTCGAAATGGTCCCGGGCCGGCCGAGCCCCCGGGGCGCCCATGCGCGCCGCCGCCTTGGTGGTCCACTTGTGGATCTGGGCGAGCGTCAGCTCCGGATGGAACTGGAGGCCGAAGGCGGCCGGACCGACGGCAAAGGCCTGATTGGGGAAATAGGTGCCCTCGGCCAGAAGCTCGGCGCCGGCGGGCGGCACCTCGAAGCCCTCCCGGTGCCAGTGATAGACCTTGGCCGGCCAGTCCGGAATGAGGCAGCGGCCGGCCGTTGTCGGGCGGACATCATAATAGCCGATCTCGACCAGCCCCTGGGGATGGGGCCCCACCCGGGCGCCGAGATGGGCCGCCATCATCTGGGCCCCGAGGCAGATGCCGAGAAAGGGCCGCTTCTCGCTTAAGGGAACGCCGATCCAGTCGATCTCGGCGCGGATATAGTCGTCCGGGTCGTTGGCGCTCTGGGGGCCGCCGAAGATCACCGCGCCGGCGAAGTCATCCATGCTGGCCGGCAGCGGATCGCCGAAGCGCGGCCGGCGGATGTCCAGAACGAAGCCGCGCTCCATGAGCAGCCGGCCGAGACGGCCGGGAATCGAATGCTCCTGATGGAGCACGATCAGCACCCGGCGCGGAAAGGACGACCCGAAGCAACAACTGGACGGCAACGACGTCATCATGATCCCATGCTGATGCTATCCGCCGGGAGCCCCCGGAAGCGAATGAACGACACACGGCCCCGGCCGATCCGCGACCCGCCGGTCAGCCGGCACACGCACGCCCCGCGCATCCCCGCCGCAGCGCCTCCCGCGCCGGCGAAAATGCAACCGGCCTCCAGTGAAACACGGGACGGAGCCCGCTGTCGACATCGGAAAGGACGCAGCCCATGCACCTTTCCGCCCGGGCACCGGGCGTGGCGCCCCGGGGGGCGCGCTCCGGGCGCCGGCGTTGCCGGAGACACCCGGGATTTTCAGGCCCGGCTTTCCACCGAGCGCTTGAGGGCCAGCCGGTCGCGGGCCGAGATGCCGAGAAGCTCGGCCACCCGCCAGATCATGTTTTCCTCGAACTCGGAGACCGTGCCGTCGGCGTAGACGATCTCCCACATCATGCCGATGACCGCGCGGCGGCCATCCTCGTCCAGCGTCCGCTTCAGCCGGGCGGTGAAGGCATAGAGATCCACCGCCTCCTCCTCGGAATGCCGGGCGGCGGCGATCAGCTCCTCGGTCTCTTCCGGGGTAAGGCCATAGGCATCGGACAGCACGCTGCGCAGGCGGGCAAACTCGGTGGCGTGCTCCTCGGCATCGACGGAGATGACGCCGACCAGCAGGGCGGCCGTCGCCAGCCGCGGATCGGCCACATCGAAGCGCGGCGTCGCGGCCGCGCCGGTCAGGTCGGTGAGAAAGTCACGCAGGGCGCTCAGCATCGGCAGGCGTCTCCGGGCGACCCGGCATCAGGGATGCGGCGGGCCGGACTGTCAGGAGTCTGCAAGGAAACAGGAGCCCGCCCGGCGGGTCAACCGCCGCTCCCTGCCCGGGCACTTCCGGGCGCTGCCGCAGGACCGGCCCCGAGGCGGGCGACGGGGGAACCGGTGCGCGCGCCATGATCGCGGCAGCGGCAAGAGCCGGGCACGACCGGCCCCGGCAGGACGCCCCGCGGCGGTGGCCGGACAGCCGCTCAGCCGCGCACGGCGACGATGAAAAGTCGCGGAAAGCGCAGGAGCACCCGGCCATCCACCCGCGCCGGATAGGACGCCGCGATGCGCGCGCGATACGCTTCCCGGTAGAGCGAGCGTTCGGCGGCATCGAGCGGGTCGAGGAAGGGACGCAGGCCCGTGCCCGTCACCCACGCGATGATGGCATCGGCATCGACCAGCACATGATTGTAGATGGTGTGCCAGAGGTCCACATGGATGGCGAGCGGCGCCAGACGGTCATAATAGCGCTGCACGCTCTCCAGCCCGTCGCGGGCGCCAAGCGCCGCCGTGAGCTTTTCCGCGAACGGCATGGCCGCCGCCGTCTCGCGCATGGAGACGTGGCTCGGCTCGTCGAGATTGTCCGGCATCTGCACGGCAAGCACCGCCCCCGGGCGCAGCTGGGCGAAGATGCGCTGCACCACCCGACCATGATCGGGCACCCACTGGAAGAGGGCATTGGCGAAGACGAGATCCGGCGGGGTCTCGCCCATCGAGCGGGGCGACCAGTCCGAGACATCGGCGAGATCGAAGCGGCAGCCCGGCAGCCGCACCCGGGCGGCCTCCAGCATCGCCGGCGAGGAATCGACGCCCGACACCACCGCATCGGGGAAGCGCCGGACAAGCAGGTCGGTCGAATTGCCCGGCCCGCATCCGAGATCCACCACGACCCGGGCAGAGGCGAGCGGCACCGCCGCCAGAAGATCCCGCGCCGCGCGCGTCCGCTCGTCGGCAAAGCGCAGATAACGGTCCGGCGACCAGTAGTTCATCCCGCCCCTCCCGGATCAATGACCGGGCCAGTGTCATCCGTCCGCCGCCTGCCCGTCCAGCAAAACCGGCCGGACCTGTCCCTGACCAGGAAAGCCCGTTGCACAAGACCGCAGGATGCCGCCGAAAAGAGGCGGACACCTCGATCCGGAGGTCCGGAGACCAGGCGCACGACGTGCTGACCGCACCTTGGCGCCTGACGGGCGGCAGATTTCCCCTCTGCTCCAATGGCCCGGGAAACCCGCACCGGAGCCGGAAAGCCCTCTCCGGCTCACGCCTTCACGGGATAGCCCGCCGCCTCGATGGCGCTGACGAAGGCCGCCGCCGGCTTGGCGCTGGTAATCGCGACATGGCCGCTGGCCAGATCCACCGTCGCCGTCGCATCCGGGTCGGTGCGCTTCACCACCCGCTCGACCGCCTTCACGCAGCCGCCGCAGGTCATGCCGGAAACCGTCAGATCGATCATGCTGTTGCCCTTTCCCCAAGGGGCCGGGATCCCGATCGGGACGACCGGCCAGAACCTCAGGATGGACCTTCCCATCATGGGAAGGTCAAGCCCCCGGGACGGGCCCTGCCGCGATCTTCCCGAGAGCCCGCGGGGCTGCCGGAAAGCGCCCCCGGAAAGCGCCCCAGGCACTCCTGCGGACGGGAACCTTCCGGATGGGAGAACACCGGAGGTCACCCCCGCGGCCGCCGGGACGGTCGCGGGGGACAGACGCGAATCAGGCGCGCCTCACTTGGCGGTCACATAGTGGCCGGGCGCGTCCTCGAGCGGCTGGAACACGCCGCCGCCGGGCTCGCGGGCCGGCACCATTTCCGGATCGAGATCGACCAGCCACTGATGCCAGTGCGGCCACCACGATCCCGGGAACTCCTTGGCCGAGGCAACCCAGTCCTCGAACTTGCCTTCGGGCGGGCCGTTCAGCCAGTACTGGTACTTCTTCAGCGACGGCGGGTTGATGACGCCGGCGATGTGGCCGGAGCCCGACATCACATAGGTGACCGGACCGCCGAACAGCTTGGCGCCGACGAACACCGACTTGGCCGGCGCGATATGATCCTCGCGGGCGGCGATGTCATAGACCGGGATCTTCACCTTGGAGAGATCGAGGCGGACGCCATCGAGCTCCATGCGGCCGGCAGCGAGATCATTCTGCAGATAGCAGTGCCGCAGATAGAAGGCGTGATTGGCCGCCGGCATCCGGGTCGAATCGGAGTTCCAGTACAGCAGATCGAACGGAAACGGCTCCTTGCCCTTCAGATAGTTGTTGACCACATAGGGCCACAGCAGATCATTCGAGCGCAGCAGGTTGAACGACTGGGCCATCTTCGAGGAGTCGAGATAGCCCTTGACCTTCATCTTCTTTTCGAGCGCGGAGAGCTGCTCGTCATCGATGAACACCATCAGATCGCCGGCATGGGTGAAGTCGATCTGGGTGGTGAGGAAGGTCGCCGAGGCAATCCGGGTATCGCCCTTCTCGGCCAGCCACGCAAGGGTGGCCGACAGCAGGGTGCCGCCGACGCAATAGCCGACGATGTTGATCGGCGCGCCGGCCGTCGCCTTCTCGACCACGTCGATGGAGGAGAGGATGCCCTCCTTCATGTAGGCCTCGAAGTCCTTGCCGGCATGGCGCTCGTCCGGGTTCACCCACGAGACGATGAACACCGTGTGGCCCTGGCTGACCAGCCAGCGGATCAGCGACTTCTCGGCCGTCAGGTCGAGAATGTAGAACTTGTTGATCCACGGCGGCACGATCAGCAGCGGCGCGCGATAGACGCTGTCGGTCGTCGGCGAATACTGGATGACCTGGCAGACATCGTTCTGGGCGATGACCTTGCCCGGGGTGACGGCGAGATTCTCGCCGACCTTGAACTTGGAGGTATCGGTCTGGCGGATGCGCAGCTCGCCATTGCCGGCGCGCAGGTCCTCGGCCAGCATCCTCATGCCGCGGGCGAGATTCTCGCCGTTGGAATTGAGCGTCTCGCGCAGCAGCTCGGGGTTGGTAAGCAGGAAGTTCGACGGCGAGACCGCGTTGGCGATCTGCTTTACGTAGAACTCGGCCTTGTGCTTGGTATGATCGTCGAGGCCGCTGGCATCGTGGACCAGATCATCGGCCCAGCGGGTCGTGATGAGATAGACCTGCTTGATGAAGTCGAAGAACTGGTTGTCGGTCCACTCGGGATCCTTGAAGCGCTTGTCCTTGGGGTCCGGTTCGGCCGCGGGCTTGACGTGTTCGCCGACCATGCGACGCAGGTTCGACTGCCACAGGTCCATGTAACCCGTCCACAGCCGGGCCTGCGCATCGACCGCACGTTGCGGATTGGAGAGCCAGTATTCGCTGACTTCACCGATGGTCTTCATCACCTCGGCGATTTCGTCCGACATCTCGGATGTCCGGACCTCGCCTTTCTCGCGCGGGGCAAGATAGGCCGCCATGGCCTTGCCGGCCTCTTCCATCACGCGCGCCAGATTGTTGGCGAACGCCTCCGGATCCCGCACCATGTACTGAAGCAGTGGATTTTCTCGAGTTTCGGTCATCTCGCAGCGTTCCCCCTGTCAGGGACTTGTCCTATGGTCCCGGCGCGATCCGGCGCATACTAGTGCCAGATGGCGCCGGAGGCACAAGTCCGGCATCGCCCGGAAGCTGCAATTCTGCTGCTACCTTTTCGCAAGGCGCACGTTAAGGCTTTGGTCAGCATGGTCGTGAACACTACGGATGCGGTTGTTGACCGTCCCTTCGCCCGATGCGAAGACCGACGGCTGGCGATCGCGGGTCTGGTTCTTGCAGCCGTCCTGCTTGCCGGCTGCGGCGACCCGACCCGGCCGCTGATAACGCGGTCCGGCAATCCCGCTCCGCCCTCCGGGCAGGCGGCCCTCACCGGGCCCGACGGCTTTCCGAACGTGAACGTCAACCCGGTCGACGTGCCGCGGCAGCCCATGCCGCCGGCCGACGTCACCCGGATCGAGGACAGCCTCCAGGGGGCCGGACAGGTGGTGCAGGCCAGTGGCCGGGCGGCCTCGGCCGTACCGTCCCAGGTCGGCACCCTGGAGAAGATCGGCGCCCGCCATGCCGCCGATGCCGCCGCGGCCATCGAGGCCGGCAGCGCGGCCGCAACCGGGACCGCGCCGGCCACCCGTCCGTGAGCCAGGCGACCCGCCGAACGCATCCGCGCGGACATTCCGCCCGCCGGACGGGGAAGTCGCCCGAGGCCGCGAAATCGCCTCAAAGAAAGACGCATGACCGCATAGCCGCCTCTGGATTTGCGGCCTCCGGTCGCATACACCGGTTCCCCCGCGCCGCTGCGGCGACCTGCGGGCAGAGCTCCGGCCCGGCGCCGGAGACACACCGATCCCGACCCCTGTTCCAGTTTCAAGGGGCCGGGCAGACGCGAGAGAGGACCGGCGGATCCGCTCCGGCCGCAGCGTGTAGCGCCCGGACGTGCCGCCCGCACAATCAGGTTCCAGGAAGGTTCCAGGACCATGTCGATGACGATGGACGAGTTCCACAAAGTCCGGCGCTTGCCGCCTTACGTGTTCGAGCAGGTGAACCGTCTGAAGGCGGCAGCGCGGGCGAACGGAGCCGACATCATCGATCTCGGCATGGGCAATCCGGATCTGCCGACCCCGCAGTTCGTGGTCGACAAGCTCATCGAGACCGTGCAGCGGCCGCGCACCAACCGCTATTCCGCCTCCAAGGGCGTGGCGGGCCTGCGCCGGGCCCAGGCGGGCTATTATGAGCGCCGCTTCGGCGTCAAGCTCGATCCGGACCGGCAGGTGGTCGCCACCCTCGGCTCCAAGGAAGGCTTTGCCAACATGGCCCAGGCGATCACCGCCCCGGGCGATGTGGTGCTGGTGCCGAATCCCTCCTATCCGATCCATGCCTTCGGCTTCCTGATGGCCGGCGGCTCGATCCGCGCCGTGCCGGCCGAGCCGGGCCCGGAATTCTTCCACGCCCTGGAGCGGGCGGTCGTGCATTCGATCCCGAAGCCGATCGCCGTGGTGCTGTGCTATCCGGCCAACCCGACCGCCTATGTGGCCGATCTCGACTTCTACAAGGACGTGGTGGCGTTTGCCCGCAAGCACGAAATCTTCGTGCTGTCGGACCTCGCCTATTCCGAGATCTATTTCGACGACACCCCGCCGCCCTCGGTTCTCCAGGTGCCGGGCGCGTTCGATGTCTGCGCCGAATTCACCTCGATGTCGAAAAGCTACTCCATGCCCGGCTGGCGCGTGGGCTTTGCGGTCGGCAACGAGCGTCTGATCTCGGCTCTCGCCCGGGTGAAGTCCTATCTCGACTATGGCGCCTTCACGCCGATCCAGGTCGCGGCCACCGCCGCGCTGAATTTTGGCGACGATTCCATCGCCGAGGTGCGCGAGATCTACAGGAAGCGCCGCGACGCGCTGGTGGAGTCCTTCACCAAGGCCGGCTTCCCGATCCCCTCGCCCAAGGCGTCGATGTTCGCATGGGCGCCGATTCCGGAAAAATTCCGCCATCTCGGCTCGCTGGAATTCTCCAAGCTGCTCCTCGAAAAGGCCGATGTGGCGGTGGCGCCGGGCATCGGCTTCGGCGAGCACGGGGATGATTATGTCCGCATCGCGCTGGTCGAGAACGAGCAGCGCATCCGCCAGGCGGCCCGGTCCATCCGGCGCTTTCTG
>JBBSSF010000002.1:0-26220 GCA_038242345.1 Hyphomicrobiales bacterium | reverse complement strand
CGCCCATGCGCCGTAGCGCATCACCCGGACAAGACGCATGGCAGGCCCTTTCAAGGGGGGGATCGGGGGGCCAGCGGGCCAGGGCCCGCTCCGGATGTGACAAGCCGGAGCCGCATGGTGCCCGCAACAGGGGCAAGAAATCCCGGTCCGGAACGCCGCTGCGACAAAGTTTCAGATGGAAATGCACCACTGGAGGCAGTGCTCTCGCCTCCATGCGCGCCGCGGCAGATCCTCTGCCGGCTCAGAGCCGGTCGCGCAGCGCAAACCAGGTCATGGCCAGCGCCAGCAGCGGCGCCCGCAGCAGCCGGCCGCCGGGGAAGGCCGGCACCGGCAGACGGGCGAACAGGTCGAGCCGGGCCTGATCGCCGAGGATCGCATCGGCGAGGATCTTGCCGGCGAAGGTGGCGGTGCCCACCCCCTGGCCGCAATAGCCGGTGCCGGCATAGAGGCCGGGCTTCAGCCGCCGGATGAGCGGGGTGCGGTGCTGGGTGACGGCGAGGGTGCCGCCCCAGGCATGGGTGACGTGGACGTCGGCCAGCTCGGGATAGACCTCGGTCTTGTGACGGCGCACGAAGCCCTTGAGATCCTGGGGGTCCCGGGTGGTATAGGTCTCGCCGCCGCCGAAGATCATGCGTCCGTCGGCCGACAGCCGCCAGTAGCGCACGACGAAGCGCGTGTCGGCGGCGCATTCGCGCCCGGGCAGGATGCGGTCGAGAATATGGGGCGGCAGCGGCTCGGTGGCGAGGATGTAGTTGCGGATCGGCAGGACCCGGGATTCCACATAGGGCTCGATGCCGTCCAGATAGCCATTGCCGGCCAGCACCACATCGTCGGCCGTCACGATGCCGGAGGCCGTCACCACCCGGGCCGGGTGGCCGGCTGCCGCCGGCTCGACGCGGACGACGCGGCTTCTCTCGAAGATGCGGGCGCCTTCGGTCTCGGCGGCCCGCGCCAGGCCGAGGCAGAAGTTCAGCGGGTGCAGATGGGCGGCGCCGCGGTCGCGGTAGCCGCCGAAATAGCGCTCCGAACCCAGCGCCTCGGCCATCTCCTGCCGGTCGAGCATGGCGATGTGGCGATAGCCATAATCGCGGATCAGCTTTTCGGCATAGCGCTTTTCATGCCGCGCGGCGGACTCGGTGTGGCCGGCCACCAGCAGGCCGGGGGTGTAGTCGCAGGCGATGTCATATTCGGCGATGAGGTCGCGCACCAGCGCCTTGGCCTCCTCGCCCGCCTGCCAGAAGCGGAAGGCGTCATCGCGGCCGACGGTGTGCTCCAGCCATTCCTGGTCCCGGCGCTGGCCGGAATGGAGCTGGCCGCCATTGCGCCCCGAGGCGCCCCAGCCGACCCGTTCCGCCTCCAGCACCACGACGGAGCGGCCGCCGCGGGCGAGGTGGAGGGCGGTGGACAGCCCGGTATAGCCGGCACCGAGCACGCAGACATCGGCCCGGAGATCCCCGGCAAGGGACGGCCGCCGCGGCAGCGCGTTGGCCGTCGCGACATAATAGGAGTCGGGGTGGAATTGCGAATCGTCGATCATTTACGCGAGAGGATAACCCGCCCCCGGTGTCACAGGACAGGGGGAACGGTGCGGCGGATTTCGCCGGGAGAGAGGGATTCGGCTGCGGGGAGGGGAGGCGTCAGAACGGCCGGCGCTGGCGCAGCGCGGCGGTGAGGGTGCCTTCGTCGAGATAGTCGAGCTCGCCGCCCACCGGCACGCCATGGGCCAGCCGCGTGATCTGCGGGCCGATGCCCTTCAGCCGGTCGGTCAGATAATGGGCGGTTGCCTGCCCTTCCACCGTGGCGCCGACGGCGAGGATCACTTCCTTCACCGCCGGATCGGCGGCCCGGCGCAGGAGCTGCGGAATGGAAAGCTGGTCCGGGCCGATGCCATCCAGCGCCGAGAGCGTGCCGCCCAGCACATGATAGCGGGCGCGGAGCGCGCTCGCCCGCTCCAGCGCCCAGAGATCGGCCACATCCTCCACCACCACCAGCACCGACGGATCCCGGGTCGCGTCGGCGCAGATGGCGCACGGGTCGGTGGTGTCGACATTGCCGCAGATCGAGCAGGTGCGCACCGTGTCGGCGACGGCCCGCATGGCGTTGGCCAGCGGTTCGAGCAGCAGGGTGCGCTTCTTGACGAGGGTCAGCGCGGCGCGGCGCGCCGAGCGCGGGCCATAGCCGGGCAGCCGGGCGAGAAGCTGGATCAGACGCTCGATTTCCGGGCCGGCAATGGTGCCGCGCGGGGCCATGGGAACGGACTCTCGTGTGACGGGCGGGGGGAAGAGAAGGGGCCGGAGGGAAGGGCGGTCGCCACGCCCCCCGGGGGGGCTGTCTCAGAAGGGCAGCTTCATGCCGGCGGGCAGGCCCATGCCGGCCATCATCTCCTGGGTGCGCTCGGAGAGCTTGGACTCGGTCTTCATCCGCGCATCGGCATGGGCGGCGAGGATCAGGTCCTCCAGGATGCCGATCTCGTCCGGATTGGCGAGCGACGGGTCGATCTTCAGGCTCTTCATCTCGCCCTTGCCGTTGAGGGTGAGGGTCACGAGGCCGCCGCCGGAGGTGCCTTCGGTCTCGATGGTGCCGAGCTCTCCCTGGAGCTCCGCCATCTTGGCCTGCATCTCCTTGGCCTTGGTCATCATCTTCAGGAAGTCCATCGGGGCTCTCCTTGGCGTGGACGTCGGGCCGGGCCCGGGGATCAGAATTCGTCGTCGCCGAAGCCGGGGCCCGGATCTTCCGGGTCGGTCATGGCGAGGCTGTCTTCATCGGGAGCAGGATCCGGGCCGGTTTCGGCCTCCAGGATCCGCACGTCAACGATTTCGGCGCCGGGAAAGCGCGCGAGCACGGCCATCACCATGGGATCGTGCTCGGCATCCTCGCGCCGCTCGGCCGCCAGCCGGGCATTCTCTTCCGCCAGCGTCGGCCCGCCGCCGGACGGGGCAAGCGAGACGATCCAGCGCGTGCCGGTCCAGTCGGTGAGCTTGCGGCCGAGATCGCCGGCAATTTCCGGCGGGGCCTCCGCCGTCGGCTCCACCTCGATGTGGCCGGGCTGGAAGCCGACCGGCCGCAGATAGCGCTCCACGGCGACGCGCATGCGGATGTCGCGCTTCTCGGTGGCCAGCGCCGCCACGTCGGCAAGGCTCGCCAGGCGCACCGCCGGCATCCGGGCAACCACCGGCTCCGCCCGCACGCCGCTGCCGGGCACCGCCTGCAGCACCGGCCGGCCGACCGGGCCGCCGGGAACGGGCATCCCGCCGCCCATCGGCGCGCCGACGGCCATGGCGGTCGCCCCGCCACCGCCGCCGCCATTGCCCCTCGGGGCGCCGCCGCGGGCGTTCATCAGCTCCGCCGCCTTCAGGGCGCGCAGCGCCTCGTCCGGGGTTGGCAGGTCGGCGGAATAGGCGAGCCGCACCAGCGCCATCTCGGCCGCCGCCAGCGGCCGCGCCGCCGACTGCACTTCCGGAATGGCCTTCAGCAGCATCGACCAGGCCCGGGAGAGGGCCGGAATGCTGAGCTTGCCGGCAAAATCCTGCCCGCGCGCCACCTCGGATTCCGTCAGCGCCCGGTCCCGGGCCGCGGCCGGCACCAGCTTCAGCCGGGTGACCAGATGGACGAAGGCGGCCAGATCGGTGAGCACCACCGCCGGATCGGCGCCAACGGCGTGCTGGTCGGACAGTTCGGCCAGCGCCGCCGCGGCATCGCCCTTCATCACGTGCTCGAACAGGTCGACGATGCGCGCCTTGTCGGCGAGCCCCAGCATCAGCCGCACGTCCTCGGCGCGCACGTCGCCGGAGCCGTGGGCGATCGCCTGATCGAGGAGCGAGAGCGAATCGCGCACCGAGCCTTCGGCGGCACGCGCGATGAGGGCGAGCGCCGCCGGCTCGGCGGTGATGGATTCCAGCCCGCAGATGCGGCCGAGATGGCCGACGAGCACGTCGGCCTCGATGCGGCGCAGGTCGAAACGCTGGCAGCGCGACAGCACCGTCACCGGCACCTTGCGGATCTCGGTGGTGGCGAACACGAATTTCACATGCTCCGGCGGCTCTTCAAGGGTCTTCAGCAGACCGTTGAAGGCGGCGGTCGAGAGCATGTGCACTTCGTCGATGATGAAGACCTTGTAGCGGGCGGTGGCCGGCTTGTAGCGCGCCGCCTCGTTGATCTCGCGGATGTCGTCGATGCCGGTATGGGAGGCGGCGTCCATCTCGATCACGTCGACATGGCGGCCTTCCATGATGGCCTGACAGTGCAGGCCCGGGCGTGTCAGGTCGATGGTCGGGCGGTCGATCTCGCCGGGCAGGACATAATTGAGGGCCCGCGCCAGGATGCGGGCGGTGGTGGTCTTGCCGACGCCGCGCACGCCCGTCAGCATCCACGCCTGGGGGATGCGGCCGGCGGCAAAGGCGTTGGAAAGGGTGCGCACCATCGGCTCCTGGCCGATGAGATCATCGAAGGAGGCCGGCCGGTACTTGCGCGCCAGCACCCGATAGGCGCCGCTTGCCGGACCGGCCGAGCCGGAAAAGGGGGCGGGCGGCGGTGCATCCATCGGCGGGCAGGACCTTCCCTTGAAAAGGCGGCGCCCCCGGAGGGCGCGCGCGACCGGATCCGTGGCCGCACCCCGGCGGAGCGACCGATGAGGGCGAGACTGCGCCGGGCCACGATCCGATGCAAGCCGGGATCCGGCCGGCTTGCCCCGGCAGGAGCAGGGCGGCCATCGCCGGACGGGAGCACGCGGTCGGGAGGGGGCGGCCGGATCGACCCGGAAAGCCGGGGATCGGCAGGGCCGCGGCGGCCTCACCCGGCCGGGGGCCGTGCGGCGAGACGCACGCATGGTCGGAGGCAACAAGGCGGGAGGCAACAAGGTGGGAGGCTGACAAAATGACCCGTGTCGGGCTCGTTGGGGCTGCTTCCTTCCGGACCTGACCCGGTTGGCGAGTGGCACGTCCACCGCCAACCTCCCGAGGCGCTATATCGTCGAGACCGGAGCGGATTGCAAGCCCCCCGCCGTCGACCCGCCGGCAGGCGGGGACAGATTTCTCCCCGGGCGGCGCATCTCCCGGGACAGCACGCTTGCCCCGAGACATTGCCCGCGGAAGGGATTATCCCGGACAGGCCGGCCCGGGTGCCGGTCGTCCCGCCAGAGGATCCCTTTTCCCATGTCCACCTTCGTGCTCGATCCGCGTCTGGAATCCTCCACCCTGCCGGTCCTCGACCTGCCGGTCTGCACCGTCCGCCTGTCGCGGGATTCCACCCTGCCGTGGCTGGTGATGATCCCGCGCCGGGCCGGCGCCGTGGAGCTGTTCGATCTCGACCCCGAGGACCGGGCGGCGCTCATGGAGGAGATCGTCGCGGTGGAAAAGGCGCTCTCCGCCGCCACCGCCTGCGACAAGCTCAATGTCGCCACCCTCGGCAACATGGTGGCCCAGCTCCACATCCACATCTTCGCGCGCTTCAAGGGCGACATCTACTGGCCGGATTCCCCGATCGGCCGCGGCGAGAAGATCCCGTGGGAGCCCGCCCGCCGCGACCAGCTGGTGACCCGGCTGCTCGAACACCTCTCGCCGGCCTGAGCCACGGCGCGGCCGGGGGTCCCGTCCCGGGATCCCCGGGGCGGGCGCGCGGGCTTCCCTCCGCAGGCGGACCGCTCTAGGGTGTCGCCCCTGCCCGATCTCCGTTTCCTCCCGGAGCGCCCCCGATGCCGCAGTCTGCCGATGCCGTGCTGCCGGATCTTTCCGGCACGATCCCGTTCGGGGCGAATCCCCTCGACCGGTGCGATGCGCTCCGGCCGGATTCGGCGGTGATCGCCGCCTTCGCCGCCGATCCCGCCGCCCGGGCCGTGCTGCTCTCGGGCGAGACGGTGCTGGTCGATCCGGCGCTCGGGGCAGCCGGCGTGTTCCAGTCCATGGCCCGGGTGCCGGCCGCCGCCGAGACGGTGTTTCTC
The DNA here is from genome assembly GCA_038242345.1 of Hyphomicrobiales bacterium. Classification (GTDB taxonomy): domain Bacteria; phylum Pseudomonadota; class Alphaproteobacteria; order Rhizobiales; family Segnochrobactraceae; genus JBBSSF01. The sequence goes on along the minus strand of JBBSSF010000002.1, from coordinate 20,285 downwards.
GGCCGCGACCCTTCCGGAGCGCCGCGCTTTGCCGCCGACATGACCGGGGCCGAGCCGGCTGACCTGATGCCGCTGGCGCTGCGGGCGCTGGCCGGCGATGCGCTGGCCGATCCGGGCACCGTCGGCATCGTCGCCCAGGCCCGCGGCGTCATCGCCTGGCACGCCACCCACCTCTTCTGCGCCCGCTGCGGCCAGCCGACGGCGCCGGCCGCCGCCGGCACGCGCCGGGTCTGCACCGCCTGCGCGGCCGAGCATTTTCCGCGCACCGATCCCGTCGTCATCATGCTGGTCCATGCCGGCAGCGACGTGCTTCTCGGCCGGGCCCATCGCTTCCAGCCGAATTTCTATTCGACCCTGGCCGGCTTCATGGAGCCCGGCGAGACCATCGAGGCCGCCGTCCGGCGCGAGGTGATGGAGGAGACCGGCATCCGGGTGGGGCGGGTCAGCTACCGGGCGAGCCAGCCCTGGCCGTTCCCGTCCTCGCTGATGATCGGCTGTCTGGCCGAGGCCCTCGACCGGGAGATCACCATCGACGCCCATGAGCTGGCGGACGCGCGCTGGGTGTCGCGGGCGGAGCTGGAGGCGATGCTGGACGGCGGGCATCCCGAGGGGCTGACGGCGCCGAAGCCCTTTGCCATCGCCCACCATCTCATGCGCGTCCACCTGGACGAGCGCCGGGCGGTGGACCAGGCGTGAGCGGCCGGGCGCCGGAGCGGAAAATCATGCTCCGGCGGTGAATTTTTGCCACAGCGCTTTGGACATGGACGCCGGGGCGCGCTAAATCCCGCAGCCGTTAGCGGAAGGATCCCCGAGATGGCGCGCGATACCGTCGACCAGACCCCGATCGAGAGCCGGGACGAGATTGTCGCGTGGATGAGCACGGCCGGCCGTCCCGAGGCCGACTGGCGCATCGGCACCGAGCACGAGAAGTTCGGCTTCCACAAGGCAGACCTCTCGCCGGTGATCTATGGCGGCCCGAAGGGCGTCGAGAAGCTGCTCCGGGGCATGGAAGGCCTGCTCGGCTGGGAGGCGATTCTCGATGCCGGCCACATCATCGGCCTTGGCGATCCGGTGGGCGGCGGTGCCATCTCCATCGAGCCGGGTGGCCAGTTCGAGCTGTCGGGGGCACCGCTTGCGACCCTGCACGAGACCGAGCGCGAGGTGAATGTCCACCTCGCCCAGGTGCACGAGATCTCCGAGCCGCTGGGCATCGGCTTCCTCGGCCTCGGCGCGTCGCCGAAGTGGACGCGCGACGAGACGCCGATCATGCCGAAGTCGCGCTATGCCATCATGACCAACTACATGCCGAAGGTGGGCAGCCTCGGCCTGGACATGATGTACCGCACCGCCACCGTGCAGGTGAATCTCGACTTCCGCGACGAGGCGGACATGGTCCGCAAGATGCGCGTCTCCCTGGCCTTGCAGCCGGTGGCGACCGCCCTCTTCGCCAACTCGCCCTTCACCGATGGCAAGCCGAACGGTTTCCTGTCCTGGCGCGGCGAGATCTGGCGCGACACCGACAATGACCGCTCCGGCGGTCTGCCCCGCGCCTTCGAGCCGGGCTTCGGCTACGAGTCCTATGTCGACTGGGCTCTCGACGTGCCGATGTATTTCATCAAGCGCGGCGACACCTACACCAATGTGGCGGGCGTGCCCTTCCGCCGTTTCCTGGAGCACGGCCTGCCGGACCTCCTGCCCGGCGAGCGGCCGACCCTCGGCGACTGGGCCAACCATCTCGGCACCCTGTTCCCCGATGTCCGGCTGAAGCGCTATCTGGAGATGCGCGGCGCCGATGCCGGCTCGCGCGACTGTCTGGTGGCGCTGCCGGCGCTGTGGGTGGGGCTGCTCTATGACGCGGCCGCCCTCGACGCCGCCGAGCAGCTCATCGCCGGCTGGACCGCCGGGGAGCGGCTGGCGCTGCGCGATGGCGTGCCGGTCGCCGCCCTGAAGACGCCCTTCCGCACCGGCACCGTGCGCGACATCGCCCGCGAGATGGTGTCGATCGCCCGCGGCGGCCTTGCCCGCCGTGCCCGTCTCGACGCCGCGGGCCGGGACGAGACCCGCTTCCTCGACGTGCTCGACGAGATCGTGGCGTCCGGCCTCACCCCGGCCGAACGGCTGCTCGCCGAATATCACGGCGCGTGGAATGGCTCGGTCGATCCGGTGTTCACCGAGTTCCGCTTCTGAGATCCGCATCTGTTGCATTTGCGTGACAGCCCGCTCGCACCCGGTGACAGGTGTGTGAGCGGCCGGATTCGTGCGCCTTCCCGACACGAAGCCGCCACACTGGGATGGAAAGTCGGATCCCAGAAGGCGGACGGACCGGAAGTTGGACCGGCTGCCAGCCGTTCCGGCACCTTCGGGTGGCCCGGTTGTGATTTTGTAAACCTTTCCGGACGAAACTGACGCGGAATTCGCCGGCGGGGTTGGCGTGTTGTCGTTCTCGGGGGACGAGAACGACGCCGAGGGAGGGTTTGGCCGATGACCGTTTCTCCGTCTGTCGCAGCCGATCGAGGCGCGGGGCGCTCCGCGCGGACGACCGGGCGCCTGGGGGCGGCTCTCGGCCGGATGACCGGTCTTGTCGGCCTGACGGTCGCTGCCGTCATGGGCGCGGCGCTGGTCTCGGGCGGCCTTGATGGTGCCGCGGCCCAGCAGCAGGCCGGCTACCAGATGCGCGCCGAATGGGCCGACAAGTTCGACTCCACCCTGCCGCAGATGGCCGCCGTGAAGTCCACGACGCCGACGCTGTCGCCGGAAACCGCGACCGCCATCGAGCAGGCCATCGTCACCTATCAGCAGATCGTCGCCCAGGGCGGCTGGCAGCAGGTGCCGACCGGTGGCCAGAAGCTGCGCATCGGCGTGCGCGACCCCAAGGTGGTGGTGCTGCGCCGGCGCCTCATGGTCTCCGGTGATCTCCAGCAGACAGCCGGCTTCTCCGACACCTTCGATTCCTATGTGGATTCGGCCGTCCGCCGCTTCCAGCTGCGCCATGGCCTGCAGGCCGACGGCGTGCTGAACGCCCAGACCATCTCCGCCATGAACGTGCCGGCCGAGCAGCGTCTGGCCCAGCTTCAGCTCAATCTGGTGCGCGTGCGCTCCATGTCGGGCTTCCTCGGCGACCGCTTCGTGATGGTGAACATCCCGGCGGCCGAGATCGAGACCGTGGAGAACGGCGCCGTCCATTCGCGTCACACCGCCGTCGTCGGCAAGGTGGACCGCCAGACGCCGATCCTGACCTCCAAGATCACCGTCATCAACTTCAATCCCTACTGGCATGTTCCGTCGTCGATCATCCGCAAGGACCTGATCCCGAAGATGCAGAAGGATCCGGGCTATCTGGAGCGGAACAAGATCCGCATCTATGACCAGGCCGGCAACGAGCTGCAGGCCAACCAGATCGACTGGAACACCCAGCAGGCGATGCAGTACCTGTTCCGCCAGGATCCGGGTGACCTGAACTCCATGGGGTCGGTGAAGATCAACTTCAACAATCCCTATTCCGTGTACATGCACGACACCCCGTCGAAGACCCTGTTCGGCACCGACGGCCGCTTCCATTCCTCGGGCTGCGTGCGCGTGCAGAATGTGCGGGAAGTCATCGTCTGGCTGCTCAAGAACACCCCCGGCTGGGATCGTGACCATGTCGACACCGTGATCCGGTCTGGCGAGCGCATCGATGCGCCGGTGAAGGATCAGGTGCCGCTCTACTTCGCCTACATCACCGCCTGGGCGAACACCGACGGCGTCGTGCACTTCGTGGAAGACATCTACGGCCGCGACTCCGGTTCGCCGACCGATCAGGTCGCCATGCAGTGACCGGCCCGACCGGTCGCGCCTGACGGGTCCTCCGTTCCCGGCGAAAATGAACAGCGCCCCGGCCATCGGCCGGGGCTTTTTTTGTTGCCGGACGCCCCTTGCCGGAGCACCGTCCTGCGGGATCATATGATGATCTGCAACCGGAGGTCCGGGTGGCCGCGCTGCCGTCGATTCTCTTCGTCGCGAGGCTGATGTCCGCGCCCGGGCCGATGGCCGGGGCCAGGGTGGAGCCCGTGCTGTGGGCGCCCGAGGACGGGCCGGCGACCTATCCCGAGGCCTCCGCCATGCTGGAGCGGGCGGGCGACCTGCTGGACGCCGGACGCCATGCGGAGGCGCAGGCGGTGGCCGAGACGGCCGTGACGGCCTGGGAGCGCCTGGTCCGGGCCCACCCCGGATCCTATGAATGGGGGCTGGCCGAGACCCTGCGCCAGCTTGCCATTGCGCGTGGCCTGCAGGATGAGCATCAGGCCGGCGTGGCGCCCGCCGGCCGGGCCGTGGAGCTGATCCGCGATCTCGTCCGGCAGCATCCGGACGGCTATAGCGGCGATCTGGTGATTGCCCTCAACACCTATGCCAACCAGCTGGGCGGAAGCGGGCACTCTGCCGAGGCGCTGCGCGTCAATGGCGAGGCGCTCGTCCTCGTCCGGCGGCTGTCCCGGGAGGCTCCGGCGGACTACGCCCCGATCGAGGCCCGGCTGCTGCTCAACCGGGCCGAAATTCTCCATGACAGCGGCGAGGAGAGTGCGGCGGTCAAGGTGGCCCGGGAGGGCGTGCGCCGGTACGAGGCGCTCGCGGCCGGGGATCCGGACCTTTATCGGCCCTATCTCGCCGGCGCCCTTGGCGAGCTGGGCACCTATCTGCGCGCGGGCGAACTCTGGAAGTCCGCGGCCGAGACGTCCAGCCGGGAGGTGGCGGTGCTGCGGCTGCTCGTCACCGGTGCGCCGGACCTCTACCGCGGCGACCTGGCCATGGCGCTGCTGCACCATGATGCCGCGCTCGGCGCGCGCAACCGGCCGGCAGAGGCCCTGCCGGTGATCTCCGAGGCGACGGGCCTGTTCCGCACCCTCGTGCGGGAGGAGCCGGGCGTCTATGATCGGCAGCTGGCGATCGCCACCTACCAGTATGCCACCCGTCTGGAGGCGACCGGGCGGCTGCAGGAGGCCCTCGCGCTCTATGGCGAGTCCGTGGGGCTCTATCGCCGGCTGGCCGAGACCGATCCGGAAGAGGTCGCGGACGAACTGGCAGCGGCCGAGACCACCCATGCCGATCTCGTCCGCCGCCTGCGCGAGGGCGGCGGCGCGGCCCCCCACGCCACCGCGCCCTGAGACGCGCGCGGCGCCCGGATTTTCCCGCTTTTCCCGAACGAAAAAGGCCGCTGCGGCGGTCGCGTGCCCTTGGTTCCGCGGGCCTGTCATGCTAAGCCGCGCGGACAAGATGTCCGAAGTCCCCGATGTCCGGCGGGCACCGGGCGCGATGGCTTTTTCCGCCTTTGCGGAGGGGGAAAGCCCGCCCGGCTGTGTCGCGGATCTCGACGGAGGGTCCAAGCCCCATGTCCTCGTCTGCCCTTGCCAAGGTTGCCCCGCCGGCCTTCTTCACCGGCTCGGTCTATGACACCGATCCGGAGCTGGCGGCCACCATCACCGCCGAGCTCGGTCGCCAGCGCGACGAGATCGAGCTGATCGCCTCGGAGAACATCGTCTCCAGGGCTGTCATGGAGGCCCAGGGCTCGGTCCTCACGAACAAGTATGCCGAGGGCTATCCGGGCAAGCGCTATTATGGCGGCTGCCAGTATGTCGACGTCGCCGAGAATCTGGCGATCGAGCGGGCGTGCAGGCTGTTCGGCGCGAAGTTCGCCAATGTCCAGCCGAATTCGGGCTCCCAGGCCAACCAGGCGGTGTTCCTGGCCCTGCTGCAGCCGGGCGACGCCTTCATGGGCCTCGATCTGGCCGCCGGCGGCCATCTGACCCACGGCTCGCCGGTCAACATGTCCGGCAAGTGGTTCCGGCCCATCCCCTATCTGGTGGATCGCGACAGCGAGACCATCAATTATGACGCGCTGGAGCGCCTTGCCCACGCCGAGAAGCCGAAGCTCATCATCGGCGGCGGCTCGGCCTATCCGCGCATCATCGACTTCGCGCGCCTGCGCCAGATCGCTGATGATGTCGGCGCCAAGCTGATGGTGGACATGGCCCATTTCGCCGGTCTGGTGGCCGGCGGCGTGCATCCGAGCCCGATCCCCCACGCCCATGTGGTGACCACCACCACCCACAAGACCCTGCGCGGCCCGCGCGGCGGCATGATCCTCACCAATGACGAGGACATCGCCAAGAAGATCAACTCGGCGATCTTCCCCGGCATGCAGGGCGGCCCGCTGATGCACGTCATCGCGGCGAAGGCCGTGGCCTTCGGCGAGGCGCTGCGTCCGGAGTTCAAGGTCTATGCCCAGGCCGTGGCGGACAACGCCAAGGTTCTGGCCGAGACGCTGGCCGGCCACGGCTACCGCATCGTCTCGGGCGGCACCGACACCCATCTGATGCTTGTCGACCTGCGCCCGAAGAAGCTCACCGGCAAGGTCTCCGAGAAGGCGCTGGAGCGGGCCCACATCACCTGCAACAAGAACGGCATCCCGTACGATCCGGAGAAGCCGTTCGTCACCTCCGGCATCCGTCTCGGCACCCCGGCCGGCACCACCCGCGGCTTCGGCCCGGCCGAGTTCCGCCAGATCGGCGACATGATCGCCGAGGTGCTGGGCGCGCTCTCCCAGTCCGGCAGCGATGCCGATTCGCTGGTGGAGGAGAAGGTGCGCGGCGAGGTGAAGACGCTGCTCGCCCGCTTCCCGATCTACGAGGGCTGATACCAAAGATCCTCGAAGAGGCTCTATGGTATTCCGGAGCCCTTCAGGCGCGTGGGTGCGGTCAGCACTTGCGTGCCTGGCATGAGATACTCTGGCGGCTGGTCCCGGACCGGCCCTGACCATCCCGGACCGCCCGGAAGGCTGCGCTTTCCGGGCGGTTTTTCATTTCCGGGCCGGGATTCAGGCCGCAGCGGGACCGGCTCTCCGTTCCGGTGGCTGGCGGTGGCGCTGATCCCTGCCGCGTGGGGCGCGGCTGGCCCGCGGGCGATGCGGATCCGGAAATGGTCGCACCGGAGCCCCAGGGGAGGGGCGGACATGGAAGACGGACCGATTTCGATACTGTGCCTGGCGGCCGGGGCCGGACCGCTCCGGCAGGGTCTCGCCCTGCTCGCCAGCCTGTTCTATCCGGCAGCCGCCCTCGTCGTCGCGCGGCTGTGGGCCCGCCAGCGCCCGCGCGACTGGCCGGTGCTGGTCCTCGTCGTGCTGATGGCGGCGATCGGCGCCGGCGGCTTCCTCGTCCGGCTCGATCCGGCCGGGGGCGGACGCTGGGTCGAGCTGATCGCCAGCGTGCTCTTCATCCTGCTCGGCTTCTGTCTGGCGATGCGCCGCTTCCTGTTCCTCGGGCCGCTGGCGGCGGGCGGGGCGGCGCTGGCCTTCGTGGTCTTTGCCCGCAGCGCCGCGGCGCGGCTTCAGGGGCTGATGGGAGATGCCGGGGTGTGGGCGCCCTCGGTCTGGGCGGCGCTGATCGTCGGCGGGCTGCTGGTCGCCATGCGCCGGCAGGGCGGCGGCCGGCTGCTGGCGCTCGTCATCGCCCTGATGACGGTGGCCGTCATCCTGCGCGGCGCGGGCGGAGCGCTCTGCGCCGTCTGGCCGGCCGGGCTGGTGCTGTGGGACGGGCTGATGGCGACCGCCCTGGCGATGCTGGCCCTGGTGCTGCTGCACTTCCGGCCCGGCGGACCGGCCGCAGGCCCGATGCCGGGCGCGGCGGATGAGACGGCGCGGGATTCCTGAGCGGGGGCACGCCGCGCTGAGCGCAGCGGGCGCCGGAAGCCCCGCGGATTTCCCGTCGGCTCCGGAGCCATGGGAAATCCGCGTCGGACCGCCGGAGGATCCTTGTTCAGGGACCTTCGGGATCATCCCAAAGATCCTCGAAGAGGACTCTTTGGTATTCCGATGCAGATTTCTCATGTCCTTGGGGCATATGAGAAATCTGCTGATCTTCAGGCGCGCGGTGCGGTCAGTACTTCGTGCGCCTGGTATCAGGCCGGAATGAGGGCGATCGGCGCCTGTGCCGTGCCGCGGCGTTCCAGCTCGTGGGCGACGCGCAGCGCCAGATCCTCCCGCCACGGGGCGGCGATGACCTGCACGGCGATCGGCAGACCGGCATCCTCCAGCCACAGCGGCGCGGCCACCACCGGCAGGCCGATGAAGGACAGCGGCTGGGTATAGACGCCGATATTCGGCCGCACCGGCATTTCCACGCCGTCGAGCAGGAAGGTCTTCTGGCCGATCTCCGGGGCAAAGCACGGGGTGGCCGGGGCGATGATGACGTCCACCGTCTCGAACACCGACTTCACCGCCTCGCGGAACCAGGTGCGGAAGCGCTGGGCCTTGTTGGCCCAGGCCGCCGGCACCATGGCGCCGGCGAGGAACCGGTCCCGGGTGTCGGGATCGAAATCGGCCGCCCGGGTCTGCAGCCGCTCCAGATGCAGGGCGGCGCCTTCCGAGGTGGAGATGACATAGGCCGAGGCGCGGGCGCGCTCGGCTTCCGGCAGCACCACTTCCCGGGTGATGCCGAGGGCGGCGGCGACGGTTTCCACCGCGGCGGTGGCCTCGGGGAAGGCGTTGCGGCGGAACCAGTCGCCGGCGATCGCCAGCCGGAGGCCCTCGGCGCCGCGCTCCAGCACCGGCGTCACCGGCGGGGCGGCCTTGCGGGCGCTCGCCGGATCGGCGGGGTCGTGGCCGGCCAGCACGTCATAGAGGAGGGCGAGGTCCTCGGCCGAGCGGGCGAGGGGGCCCAGATGGTCGAGGCTGGCCACGAAGGGGAAGGTGCCGGCGCGCGAGAAGCGGCCGAAGGTCGGCTTCAGCCCGAAGGTGCCGCAGAAGGAGGAGGGCACGCGGATGGAGCCGTTGGTGTCGGAGGCAAGCGCGAAGGGCACCATGCCCGCCGCCACCGCCGCGCCCGAGCCCGAGGACGAGCCGCCGGCCATGCGCGCGGGATCGTGCGGGTTGCGGCAGGCGCCGTCATGGGCGTTCTCGCCGGTGAAGTCATAGGCATATTCGCCCATGTTGAGGGCGCCGACGAGGAGGGCGCCGGCCGCCTTCAGCCGGGAGACGAGGGCCGCATCGGCGGTGGCCGCCGGCCGCTCGCGGTTGATGCGCGAGCCGGCCCGGGTCGGCAGGCCCTCGATGTCATAGAGATTCTTCACCGCATAGGGCACGCCGGCCAGCGGCGGCAGGGGCTCGCCCCGGGCGTGGGCGGCGTCGATCGCCTCGGCCTCGGCCAGCGCCCGCTCGGCGGTGATGTCGGTGACGGCGTTGATGCGCGGGTCGATGGCCTCGATGGCCGCCAGCGACAGGCGGGCCATGTCGTCGGCCGAGACCTCGCCCCTCTGCACCATCTGGGCGATCTCGGTGGCGGTGCCCTGAAGCGGATTGATGTGCTGCATCGGGTTCTCCCGGACAGGAAGCGGACGCCGCTCGGGCGCCCGATCGGAGGGCGGCGGGGCTGTCAGGGCTCGAAGACGGGGGCGGCCTCGATCTCGTCGGACAGGGGGAAATCCAGCACCAGACCGGCGGCCCTGGCCGTCACCGTCAGGTGGAAGCACACGCCGGCGCGCCAGTCGGGAGCGACGGAGAGCCCGAGAGCGGGGGCAACCGTGTCGAGAAAGGTGTCCGCGTCGAAGGCCGGCTGGGTCATGGAGGGGTGTCCGGTCCGGATAAGGAGGTCGGGGGCGCGTCGGTCACACCGGATCGCCCCGGCCGGCGGAGCTTTTCCGACGGCGGGCGCTGCCAGGCGACGCGGCCAAGACTAGCACGGCCCGCCAGCCGCGCGCCACCGGCCGTCCCGGGGGAGCGACCCGGTGGCGCGGGGGATGCCACATCCGTGGGATGCGCCGCACCGGGCCGGCGCCACGTCTCTCGCCGGAGCAGCGGAAATCCCGGGCCGTCCGCCGCCGCCGGCTCTTGCACCCGGTGCTCAGCGGTCCATGACCAGAAGGGTCGAGGTGGCGCTGGCGAGCAGGCGCCCTTCGGCATCGGTCAGCTTCGCCTCGGCGAAGGCCACCCGGCGGCCGGAGGAGACCACCCGGCCCTCGGCCCGGATCTGCCCGCCACCCGGCGGGATCGGCCGATGATAGGCGATCTTCAGTTCCACGGTGGTGTAGATCCGCTCGGCGGACAGCGTCGTGTGGACGGCGCAGCCGCAGGCCGAATCGAGCAGCGTCGCGGCATAGCCGCCGTGCACCGTGCCCATCGGATTGGCGGCATCCGGTCCCGGCGTGCCGCAGAACACGGCGAACCCGTCCCCCACTTCGGTCAGGACGAAGTCCAGGGTGTTGCAGATCGGCGGGCGCCGGTCGGTGTCGATCAGGGTCTGCAGCAGGGCGCGCCCGGACAGGCCGGGGCCGAGTTCCTCGACGAGACTCATGGGGTTTCCTCCAGTCCGATGCGACGGCGCACCGATGAACGGCTGCGGGCAAGGATCAGGTCCGAACGCGCGGGGTCGGCCTCGGCCCGGGCCAGCACCACGGCGCCGATGATTTCGCTGACGCAGGACTGGGCGTCGTCCAGCGGACGGGCATGGCCGAGGCGCTGAAGCTGGCGGGCGACCAGCCGCGTCAGGACGGCCACCCCGCGCGACATCATCTCGTGCACGCCGGGGCCGAGCCGCGGGGTGTCGCTGGCCAGAAAGGGCAGCGGACAGCCGCCGGTGCGCGTGTCGCGGTGCTCGGGCGAGAGATAATAGGCGATGAAATCCGCGAGGATCGCGTCCGGGCTCTGGTCCGCCGTCCCGCGCGCCAGCGCCAGCGGGCTGTCGCGGAACATCTGCTCCACCACGGCATCCAGAAAGGCCTCCCGCGAGGGGAAGTGGGCATAGAAGCCGCCATGGGTCAGCCCCGCCTCGGCCATCACGCCGGCAAGCGCAATCCCCTGGGGCCCGCGCTCGCGCAGCTGCCGCGCCGCCACCTTCAGGATCCGCTCCCGCGTCTGCTGCTTGTGGGTGGCGTCATAGCGCATCGGTTGTGCCCGTTTATTATATGTCGCTTGTAATATGAAGGTGCCGCAGCGGTCAAGGGCGGCGGTCCCCGGGGGGGCGGATGTGGGGCCCAATGGGGCGGGATCGGCGGGGCGCGGGGAGGGGATCGGCCTGCCGGGTGCGACTTCGGCATTTCCGCCGGCGGGGCTGTTGCCTTTCCGGCACGGGCGGTGCATCCGGAAATGACCGGACCGGCGATGCCGGTCACCCGTGCCACCGGAGAGCCCTGCTCATGAGCCCGCGCACCATTGCCACCCTGGAGCGCCTCGTCGGCTTCGACACCACGAGCCGGAATACCAACCTGCCGCTCATCGCGTGGGTGGAAGAGGAGCTGGCCCGGTTCGGCGTGCCGTCCTTCCGGGTCTATGACGAGACCGGGGAGAAGGCGAACCTGTTTGCCACCATCGGCCCGGCGGATGTGCCCGGCTATGTCCTCTCCGGCCACACCGATGTGGTGCCGGTGGACGGGCAGGAGTGGGAATCGGATCCCTTCACCCTGACCCGGCGCGGCAGCCGGCTCTATGGCCGCGGCACGTCGGACATGAAGGGCTTCGTTGCCTGCTGCATCGCCAAGCTGCCGGATCTGGTGGCACGGCCGCTGAAGATGCCGATCCACTTCTCCTTTTCCTATGACGAGGAAGTGGGCTGCCTGGGCGTGCCCGGTCTCGTCTCGGAGCTGGCCGGGCGGCCGGTCCTGCCCGCCGGCTGCTTCGTGGGCGAGCCGACTTCCATGCAGGTGGTCGTCTCCCACAAGACCAAGCGCTCCTTCAATGTGCGGGTGCAGGGCCGGTCCTGCCATTCGTCGCTGGCGCCGGAAGGCGTCAACGCGGTGGAATATGCCGCCCGGCTCATCGTCTTCATCCGCGAGCTGGGGGTGAAGCTGCGCGACGAGGGCCCGCGCGACGGCCTGTTCGACGTGCCCTTCACCACGGCCCACACCGGCACGATCCAGGGCGGCACGGTGCTCAACATCGTGCCGGACCATTGCGAATTCTCCTACGAGTTCCGCGTGCTGCCGCGCGAGGATGCCGACGCCCTCTCCGAGGCGGTGGAGGCCTATGCGCGCGCGGTGCTGGAGCCGGAAATGAAGGCGATCGCCCCGGAAGCGGGCTTCTTCTTCGAGTCCGTCACCGGCTTTCCGGGCCTCGACACGGCGGTGGAGGCCCCCGTCACCCTGCTGGCCAAGCGGCTTGCCGGCCGCAACGACCATTCCAAGGTCGCCTATGGCACCGAGGCCGGCATCTTCGAGGCCGGCGGCATCCCGACGGTGGTGGTCGGCCCCGGCTCCATCGAGCAGGCCCACAAGCCCGACGAGTTCATCGAGATTGCCGAGCTGGAGCGCTGCGAGGCCTTCATCGACCGGCTGATCGACCACTGCGCCGGCTGACGGTCCTGAAGAACAGCGGCGTTCCCATCTCTCCCGAAGGCATGGGAAAGCCGCATCGGATGACCGGAGGATCCCTGTCCCGGGACTTCCGGCATGAGGTGAAGAAAGACGGGGCGGCCGGGAGCCTGTCTCCCGCCGCGGCCGGGCGGGTGCCCGGCCTGCCCCCAGAAGTGTCCGGAGTCCCCCCTTGTCCATCCTGATCCTCACCCGCGTTTCGGCCGAGAATGCCGCGATGTGGCGCGACCTCCTTGCCGCGGCCCTGCCGGAGGAAACCCTTCTCCCCGTCGTTCCCGGCGGCCTGCCCGAGGACGTCGACCTGTCGGAGGTCGATGTGGCGATCGTCGCCAACCCGCCGCCCGGCCTTCTCACGGCTTGCGGGAACCTGAAGCTGATCCAGTCCCTGTGGGCCGGCGTCGATGCGCTCCTGACCGACGACACCCTGCCGGCCGGCCCGGTGCTCGCCCGTCTGGTCGATCCGGCGCTTGCCGCCGCCATGGCCGAGGCGGTGGCGACCTGGACGCTGTGGCTGCACCGGCAGGGGCCGGACTATCAGGCCTCCGAGATCGCCCACGAATGGCGCCAGCGCTTCCAGCCGACGGCGGCGGAACGCAAGGTCGGCCTGCTCGGCCTCGGCGCCATGGGGCGGGCCTCGGCCGGCCTCCTGAAGCAGATCGGCTTCGATGTCGCCGGCTGGAGCCGCACGGCGGTGAAGATCCCGGGCATCCGCACCTTCTCCGGTCCCGATGGCCTCGACGCCATGCTGGCGGAGACCGAGATCCTCGTGAACCTGCTCCCGCTGACGGAGGAGACCCGGGGCATCCTCGGCGCGCCGCTGTTCTCGAAGCTGCCGGCCGGTGCGCGGGTGGTCAATTTCGGCCGCGGCGATCATCTGGTGCCGGCCGACCTGCTGGTGGCGCTGGAGCGCGGCCAGCTTTCCCACGCCGTGCTCGACGTGTTCTCGAAGGAGCCGCTGCGGCCGGAATGTCCTTACTGGGACAATCCGCAGATCACCGTCCTGCCCCATGTGGCGGCGGCCACCGATCCGCGCACGGCGGCGCGGGAGGTGGCCGAGAACATCCGCCGCTTCCGCCGCGGCGAGCCGCTGGTGGGCATCGTCGAGCGCAAGCGGGGATATTGAGCTCTGAAAACGGGGGATGGTCCGGAGGCCCCCGGGCCTCCGGGCGGGTCCGGGCGGCAGCCCGGTCAGATCAGGGTGGCGATGTCGATCCCGCGCGGATCAATCCGCTGCCACCCGGTCATGCGGTTGCGGAACCAGGTGTCCTGCCGCTTGGCGTAGCGCCGGGTTTCCGCGACCGAGGCGGTGATGGCGTCTTCCAGATCGCGCCGGCCGGCTGCGACCTCGGCCAGGGCCTGCACGCCGATGGCGCGCATGGCCGGCAGGGCCGGATCGAGACCGAGGGCGGCAACCGCTTCGGCCTCGGCGATGGCGCCGGCCGCCACCATCATGCGGAAGCGCCGGTCGATGCGGGCGCCCAGCCACTCCCGGTCCGGGGCCAGCACGATCCGCAGGCAGCGGGTTTCGTCGAGTATCGGGGGCGTGGTGGCGCGCCAGTGCTCGGCGAGCGAGACGCCCGTCGCCAGAATGACTTCAAGGGCGCGGGCGATGCGCTGGGTGTCGGCCGGGTTCAGCCGGGCGGCCATTTCTGGGTCGCGGGTGGCGAGTTCGGCGTGGAGCGCGGGGGCGGGCAGTTCGGCGGCGCGGGCGCGCACGGCCGAACGGACGGCATCGGGGATCGGCGGCACCTCGGAAAGGCCGCGGGTCAGGGCCTCGAAATAGAGCCCGGTGCCGCCGACCAGGATCGGCACGGAGCCTGCGGCACGCACGGCCGCGATCTCGGCGCCGGCGGCCTCGGCAAAGCGGGCGGCGGAGAAGGCGTCGGCCGGGTCGACGAAGCCATAGAGCCGGTGCGGCGCGCGGGCGAGATCGGCCGCATCCGGGCGGGCGGTGATGAGGGACAGCCGGTCATAGACCTGCATCGAATCCGTGTTGATGATCGTGCCGCCGAGCGCGCCGGCGAGCGCGATGGCGAGCGCCGACTTGCCGCTTGCGGTCGGGCCGGCTATCAGCACGGCGCCCCGGGGATTTTCCGCCCCGTTCCTCGTCCAGTCGGAGCCCGTGCCCATGGACCTCGTCGCGACCCTCGTTTCCAATCCCGATACCCAGTCCGTGGACAGCGGCCTTGTGGCCCATGCCCGGGCGGCGCTGCCGCGCGATCAGGTGGTGCAGATCCTCAATGAAGGCGTCGCCTTCGACGTGCTGTTCGCCAGCGAGGCCGGCCGCTCGGAGGCCGCCTACGAGGCGGAGCTCCGGGAAGCGGTCGGTGATGCGCCGGTCGACATTCTCGTGCAGCCGGTCGAGTTCCGGCGCAAGCGTCTTCTGGTCGCCGACATGGATTCGACCCTGATCGGTCAGGAGTGCGTGGACGAGCTGGCCGATGTGCTCGGCCTGAAGCCCGAGGTGGCGGCCATCACCGAGCAGGCCATGCGCGGCGACATCGACTTCGCTCCGGCGCTGCGCAAGCGCGTGGGGCTGCTGGCCGGTCTCGATGTCGGGGTGATCCAGGACCTTCTGGAAATGCGCATCCACCTGACCCCGGGGGCCCGGGTGCTGGTGCAGACCATGCGCGCCCATGGTGCCTACACGGCCCTGGTGTCGGGCGGCTTCACCGCCTTCACCGGCCCGATCGCGGAAAAGCTCGGCATGCACGAGCACCGCTCCAACATTCTCGACGTCGCCAATGGCAAGCTGACCGGCACCGTGCAGGAGCCGATCCTCGGCAAGGATGCCAAGCGCCAGCGCTTCCTGGAGCTGATGCAGGAACGCGGCCTGAAGCGCGAGGAGACCATGGCGGTCGGCGATGGCGCCAATGACCTGCCGATGATAGAGGCCGCCGGCCTCGGCGTCGCCTTCCACGCCAAGCCGGTGGTGGCCGCTGCCGCCCGGGCGAAGATCGCCTTCGGCGACCTGACCGCCCTCCTGCACTTCCAGGGCTACACCGACGACGACTTCGTCGGCGTCTGATTTTCCGGTCGTCCCGCCTGCGCGCCGCCCTTCCCGGCCGGGGAGGGCGGCGTTCGTGTGTCCGGCGGTTACAGATCGAGACATGCCGAGACCGGGCCGACGGGCGGGAAAGACGGTCGGCCGGGAGGCGTCCGCCCTGAAATGGCGACACCGCCGCCCCCAAGCCCGGGAGCGGCGGTGTCCGGTCCGTCCGGCCCCCCGGAGGAGGGGGGCGCCGGGCGGAGACGGAGCGCGAAATCAGCCAACCAGCTTGTTGGCGATCTCGGCCACATGCTTGCCCTGGGCGCGGGCGCCGGCGAGCTCGATCTCGCTCGGCTGGCGCGAGCCGTCGCCGGCGGCGATCGTCGTGGCGCCATAGGGCGAACCGCCGGCGATCTCGGACAGCGTCATCTGCTCCTGGAAGGAATAGGGCAGGCCGGCGATCACCATGCCCTGATGCAGCAGATAGGGCAGGAAGGTGAGGATGGTGGCTTCCTGGCCGCCATGCTGGGTGGCGGTGGAGGTGAACACCGCGCCAACCTTGCCGATCAGCTTGCCCTGGAACCACAGGCCGCCGGTCTGGTCGAGGAAGTTCTTCATCTGGGCGGCCATGATGCCGAACCGGGTCGGGGTGCCGAAGATGATCGCGTCATATTCGGGCAGCTCGGCGACGGTGGCGATCGGCGCCTCCTGCTCGGTCTTGAAGTGGCTGGCCTTGGCGACCTCGGCCGGCACCAGCTCCGGCACGCGCTTCACCACGGCCTCGGCGCCGGTGGCCTTCACGCCCTCGGCCACCGCATAGGCCATCTTCTCGATGTGGCCGTAGCTCGAATAGTAGAGAACCAGAACCTTCGCCATCGTCATGTCTCCCATGGCCGGCCTGCTGCCCCGGTGCGGGTGTCAGCGTGGACCGCCGGAAATCTGATGCGCTTCACTCTAGGCCGGATCGGGCCCGGGTGTACGGTCTGAACGCATTGTTCACCGCAGGCGATACAATGCCGGAGGTCAGTCCAGCGCTGCCGCCAGGAAGGCCTCCACCTCGTCGGTGGTGGTGCGGAAGGAGGTGACGAGGCGGATGCCGGCCTCGTCCGGGCCGGGGGTAACGGGCAGAAGGGCCGCCGGCCAGTCATAGAAATAGGCGCCGGCCGCGCGCAGGCGGTCGATCATCGCGACGGGCAGGATGGGGAACACCTCGTTGGCCTCCACCGGCCAGCCGAGCGACACGCCGGGCAGGCGGGCGAGACCCTCCGACAGGCGCCGCGCCATGGCGTTGGCATGGGCGGCCAGACGCAGCCAGTCGCCATTTTCCAGCCAGCCGCAGCACTGGGCGCCGAACAGCCGGCCCTTGGACAGGAGATGTCCGCCGCGCTTGCGGATATTGGCAAAGGCCGCCGCCTTGTCGGGATCGAAGAAGATCGCCGCCTCGCAGGCGAGCGCGCCATTCTTGGAGGCGCCGAGGCAGAGCACGTCGACGCCGGCTTTCCAGCTCATTTCGGCCGGCGTCGCTCCGGTCGCCACCAGCGCGTTGGCGAAGCGCGCGCCGTCCATGTGCACGGTGAGGCCGCGGGCATGGGCCTCCGCCGCCAGCGCCGTTACCTCCGCCACGGAATAGACGAGGCCGCATTCACTCGCCTGGGTGAGGCTGAGCACGGCCGGCAGCCCATTGTGGGGCGCGCGCGCCGGCAGACGGTCCAGTTCGGCGGCGAGCAGACCGGCGGTCAGCTTGCCCGCTTGGTCGGGCACTGCGAGGAGACGGGCGCCGCCGGTGAAGAATTCCGGCCCGCTCGATTCGTCGACGCGGATATGGGCCTGCTCATGGCAGAGCACCGCCTCCCACGGCCGGGTGAGGGCGGCCAGCGCCAGACAGTTGGCCGCCGTTCCGGTCGCGACGAAGAAGGCCGTCACCTCGCGCTCGAAAGTCTCGTTCAGCAGCGCCTCGGCGCGCCGGGTCCACGGATCGGCGCCATAGGAGGCGGCGGTGCCGGCGTTCGCCTCCAGAAGGGCGGCCATCACCGCGTCCGACGCCCCCACCATGTTGTCGCTGCCGAAGATCATCTTGTCCGTCCGCTGCTCCGTTGTCCGCGGCAGGAGACGCCGCGGACCGGCGCCGGTCAAGCATCCGGCGCGGGCGGAAGGCTTTCGCCCAGCCAGCGGGCAAAGGCGGCGGCAGGGGCGGGCAGGGTGGCGAAGTCCCGGGCAACCAGATGATAGGCGCCCCAGGGCAGCGCCAGATCGAACAGGCGCACCAGCCGTCCGGCGGAGAGATCCTCGCCGATGAACATCCGGTCCAGAAGGGCGATGCCCTGACCGCGCACCGCCGCCTGCTGCACCAGCCCGCCATCGGCCAGCACCGGCCCGCGCGGCACCGGCCGGTCGCCAAGGCCGGCAGCCGTGAACCAGGCCTGCCACAGGCCGCGATTCTCTTCGTGCAGCAGCACATGACGGGTCAGATCGGCGGGGCGGACGACCGGAGGTCCGGCGGAGAGCAGCGCCGGGGCCGCACAGGCGATCAGGGAGACATCGGCCAGCGGACGGCTGTGTGCCCGTGGCCAGCTGCTGCGGGTGGCGCTGAAGCGGATGGCCAGCCGGCCGGGATCGGCGCGGAAATCGACCAGCCGCGCGTCGGCGTCGATCACCACGTCGATGCCCGGCGCGGCGCGGCGGAACTCCGCCAGATGCGGCACCAGCCAGCAGGCGGCAAAGGACGGCTCCACGCTCACATGGACCGAGGCTTCCGCCGACGCGGCGCGGATCCCGTCAAGGGTGGTGTCGATCTCGTCGAAGGCGCGGGTGAGGACGGCAAGCAGCCGGGCGCCGGCCGGCGTCAGCACCACGCTGCGGTGGCGGCGCTCGAACAGCGCCTGCCCGAGGGCGGCCTCCAGCTCCCGCACCTGCCGGCTGACGGCGGCCTGGGAGATGAACAGCTCCTCGGCCGCCCGGGTGATGCTGCCCTGCCGGCCGGCGACCTCGAAGCTGCGCAGCGCCGTCAGTGGCAGACGCCCCCGCTTCATGACATGACCTCAAGTCAACGATGGACGAGGATAAGCTCGTTTGAAGCGGGCCGTCCAGCGGGCTTTCCTGCCGCGAGGAAACAGGAAGGAGGACCGCTCGTGTCCCATGCCGTGATGCTGGTCCTCCGGGACGTGGTGCGGCTTCTGACCTTCGACTGGTCGGCTTCCCGGCCCCCCGGGGACCGGAGCGGACAAGGCGAGGCCGGCCCGGACGCGGATTGCCGTTCCGCCCGGACGGCGCGGCGGGCGGCCGCGCGGGGCCGGCGGGATCAGAACAGCGAGCCCTGATCCTTCGGCGGCACGGCCTCCTCGGCCGGCGCCTCGGCCTTGCGGCGCGGGGCGCGGCGCTTTTTCGGCGCCGGTTCGGCGGCGAGAGCGGAGACAGGCGCGGCGGCGGCGTCGGTAGCGGCGGGGACCGGGACGCCGTCGCCGGTCACGGTGGCCGGGGCGACGCCATCGGCAAAGCGGATCGCCAGCGCCATGCCGGGGGCGAGACCGGCGGCGGCGCGCACCAGCGGACCGGTCGCATCGCCCTGGTGGATGATGGCATAGCCGCGGGCAAGCACCGCCCGGTGGGACAGGGTTTCGAGCAGCCGGGCGGTGGCCGAAAGCGCGCGCTCGCGCCGCTCGAAGCCGGCGGCAAAGGCCGGGGCCAGCCGGCCGGTCAGCCGGCCGAGGCGGTCGTGGCCGTCGCCGAGAAGGCGCACGAGGACATGGGGGCCGAGCCGGGCGGCGGTGCGCTCCAGCCGGGCGCGGTGCAGGGTGGCGGCCCGGCCGAGACCATGATCGAGCCGCTGGCCGCGCTGCTCCAGCCGGTTCCGTCCGTCGGCGACGAGGCGGGCGAGAAGCCGCGGGGTCAGGCGGATGGCGGCGCGGTCCAGCCGGGTGCGGTGGGCGGCGGCGGCGCGGCCGAGGGCATGGCCGAGCCGGGCGCCGGCCAGATCGAGGCGCTGGCGGGGCAGGGCGACGAGGTCTCCCGGTGCCGGCAGCGCCCGCACCAGCCCGCGCAGCTCGCTGCGGGCCGATTCCATCCGCCGGGCGAGCGCCGCATGCAGCCGCCGGTCGAGATCGCCGACGGTGGCAAACAGGTCGGCGCGCACCGGCACGGCCATCTCGGCGGCCCCCGTCGGCGTCGGCGCCCGCCGGTCGGCGGCGAGGTCGATGAGGGTCCAGTCGGTTTCGTGGCCGATGGCCGAGATCAGCGGGATGCGGCAGGCCGCCGCCGCCCGCACCACGGCCTCGTCATTGAAGCCCCAGAGGTCTTCCAGGCTGCCGCCGCCGCGGGCCACGATGAGCACGTCCGGCCGCGGCACCCGCCCGCCCGCGGGCAGGGCATCGAAGCCGCGGATGGCGGCCGCCACCTCGTCGCCCGAGCCTTCGCCCTGGACGCGCACCGGCCACACCAGCACGCGGACGGGAAAGCGGTCGCGGATGCGGTGGAGGATGTCGCGGATGACGGCGCCGGTCGGCGAGGTCACCACGCCGATGGTGGCCGGCAGGAAGGGCAGCGGCTGCTTGCGGCTCTCGTCGAACAGGCCCTCGGCGGTCAGCCGGCGCCGGCGCTCCTCCAGGAGCGCCATCAGCGCGCCGACGCCGGCCGGCTCGATGGACTCGATGACGATCTGGTACTTGGACGAGCCGGGGAAGGTGGTGAGCCGCCCGGTGGCGATCACCTCCAGCCCCTCCTGGGGCTTCACCTTCAGGCGCTGGAAGGACGGGCGCCAGATCACCGCGTCGATGCGGGCCTTGTCGTCCTTCAGCGCGAAATAGGCATGGCCCGAGGAATGGGGGCCGCGATAGCCGGAAACCTCGCCGCGCACCCGCACATAGGAGAATTTCTCCTCCACCGTGCGCTTCAGCTCGAAGGAAATCTCCGAGACGGAATATTCCGCGACATTGCCACGGCCGCTGCCGTCCACATTCATGGCCTTGGGGCT
>JBBSSF010000001.1:0-39639 GCA_038242345.1 Hyphomicrobiales bacterium | reverse complement strand
CGGCCGATGACCGAGCCGGGCATGCTCTATGGCGGTACCCCGGCCGTGGCCCTGCGGCCGGTGCCTGAGAGCGGCTACTTCACCCGGCAGCGGGGCTTTGTCGACTGATCCCAAAGATCCTCGAAGAGGACTCTTTGGTATAAGGTGCGGTCGGCACGTCGTGCGCCTGGTCTCACAGCGGCGGCCCGGCTGCCTCGGATGCGGCCGAGGGCGACCAGCGCACTTCCGGCAGCACGGCCGGCAGCTCCCGGCGCAGCAGCGTGACCAGCTGTTCCAGAAGCGGCCCCATGGCCGAGGTCCGCCGCCATAGAAGCCCGATCTGCCGGCTCGGATGGGAATCCCGGAAGGTCAGCAGGCGCAGCTTGTCCGAGCCCGCCGTCCGGCCCCGGGTCGCCAGCACCGGCAGAAGGGTGATCCCGGCCCCGGCCACCACCATCTGACGCAGGGTCTCCAGGCTGGTGGCGCGAAACTCGGATGTCTCCCGCGCGCCGGACAGCTGGCATACCTCAAGGGCCTGATCGCGCAGGCAGTGACCGTCCTCCAGAAGCATCAGATTGTGCAGGCCGAGTTCCTTGAGCGTCAGGCCGGACTGGCCGGCAAGCGGATGGTCGACCGGAACCGCCACCATGAACGGTTCCTCGAACAGGAAGGCGCTGTGCAGCCGGGCATCGGCCACCGGCAGGGCCAGCAGCGCCGCATCGAGGGCGCCGTGCCGGAGACGGTCGAGCAGGACCGCGCTCTTTTCCTCGAACAGCAGCAGGTCCAGCAGGGGAAAGCGCTCCCGCACCACCGGCACCACATCGGGCAGCAGATAGGGGGCAAGGGTCGGGAAGACGCCGAGGCGCAGGGTCCCCGCCTCCGACGCATAGGCGCGCCGGGCGGCCTCCTTCATCTCCTCGACCTCGCTCAGGATGCGCCGGGCCCGGTCCGCCGCATCCCGGCCGGCCGGGGTCAGCATCACGCTGCGCGGGCCGCGCTCCACCAGGAGCACGCCGAGTTCCTCTTCCAGCTTGCGGATCTGGGTCGACAGGGTCGGCTGGCTGACCAGACACATTTCGGCCGCCCGCCGGAAATTCCGGTGGGTGGCCAGCGCGACCAGATATTGCAGTTCCCGGAGAGTCATCGACGCGATCTCCGCCTGTTCCCGCCCGCCGGCCACAAGAAGACCGGCCGCCGGCGCCCGGTCCTGCGCTCCCGGGGCGCTCCCGGGGCATGCGGTCCGCCGCCTGCCCCGGGGATGCCGTCTGCGGAGCGCCCGGCGCTCAGGCGGCCGCGCTCCGGGCCGCCGGTGCCGAGGTCCGGATCAGATGATCGAACGCACCGAGCGAGGCCTTTGCGCCCTCGCCCATGGCGATGATGATCTGCTTGTAGGGCACCGTCGTGCAGTCGCCGGCCGCAAACACGCCCGGAACCGAGGTCTGGCCCTTCGCGTCGACGATGATCTCGCCGCGCGGCGAGAGCTCGAGGCTGCCCTTCAGCCATTCGGTGTTGGGCAGAAGGCCGATCTGCACGAAGATGCCTTCGAGCGGCAGGGTGTGGCTCTGGCCCGTGGTGCGGTCCTCATAGACGAGGCCGTTGACCTTCTGGCCGTCGCCGGTCACCTCGGTGGTGCGGGCGGAGACGATCACCTTGACGTTGGGCAGCGAGTGCAGCTTGCGCTGCAGCACCTCGTCGGCGCGGAGCTTGCTGTCGAACTCGATCAGCGTCACATGGGCGACGACGCCGGCCAGGTCGATGGCCGCCTCGACACCGGAATTGCCGCCGCCGATGACCGCCACGCGCTTGCCCTTGAACAGCGGGCCATCGCAGTGCGGGCAGTAGGCCACGCCCCGGGTGCGGTACTGGTCCTCGCCCGGAACCCCCATCTGCCGCCAGCGGGCGCCGGTGGCGAGAATGATGGCCCTGGACGCAAGCGTCGCGCCGCTGGCGAACTCGACGGCGATGCGGTCCGCCCCCGGCACCAGCTTGACCGCGGTCTGGAGGGTCATCACCTCCACTTCATAGTCGCGCACATGCTGCTCGAGGGCGGCCGCCAGCTTGGGGCCCTCGGTATGGGGCACCGAGATGAAGTTCTCGATGTCCATGGTGTCGAGCACCTGGCCGCCGAAGCGCTCGGCCACGACCCCCGTGCGCACGCCCTTGCGCGCCGCATAGATGGCCGCCGCTGCACCGGCCGGGCCGCCGCCCACCACCAGCACGTCATAGGGCGCCATGGCGTCGAGCCGGGCCGCCTCGCGGCCGGCCGCGCCCGTGTCGAGCCGGGCGACGATCTCTTCCGGGCCCATCCGGCCCTGACCGAACACCTGGCCGTTCAGATAGATGGTCGGCACCGACATGATCTGACGGCTCTCGACCTCGCTCTGGAAGGAGGCGCCGTCGATGGCGACATGGCGGATGCCCGGGTTCAGCACGGCCATCAGGTTCAGGGCCTGCACCACCTCGGGGCAGTTCTGGCAGGACTGGGAGAAATAGGTCTCGAAGCTGAAATCGCCCGTCAGCCCGCGGATCTGATCGACGAGCGCCTGCTCCACCTTCGGCGGATAGCCGCCGGTCTGCAGCAGCGCGAGCACCAGGGAGGTGAACTCGTGGCCCATGGGCAGGCCGGCAAAGCCCAGATGGATGTTCTCGCCGGGGCTGTTCAGGGAGAAGGACGGCACGCGGGCGTCGCCGCCGCGCACTTCGGTCACGGTGATCTTGTCCGAGAGCGACGCGATGTCGGCGAGCAGGTCGAGCATCTCCTTCGACCCTGCACCGTCATCGACGAAGGCCGTGATCTCGATCGGACGGACGACCCGCTCCAGATAGGCCTTGAGCTGGGTCTTCACGGCGTCATCAAGCATGGGAAGTCTCCGATGGATGGGGAGGAGGAAGCGCGTCCCGCCGGCAGACCGGACCGCCGGCCCCCGGAACCGGGGAGGGCGGTCCGGCCGGATCGGTCAGACCTCAGATCTTGCCGACGAGGTCGAGGGACGGCGCGAGGGTCTTGGCGCCTTCCTGCCACTTGGCCGGGCAGACCTCGCCCGGATGGCTGGCGACATACTGGGCGGCCTTGACCTTGCGCAGCAGGTCGGCGGCGTCGCGGCCGATGCCCTCGGCGGTGACTTCCACGGCCTGGATCACGCCATCGGGATCGACGATGAAGGTGCCGCGGTCGGCCAGGCCCTGGCCCGGACGCAGGACCTCGAAGTTCGTCGAGATCTCATGGTTCGGATCGCCGAGCATCGTGTACTTGATCTTGGCGATGGTCTCGGAGGCGTCGTGCCACGCCTTGTGGGTGAAGTGGGTGTCGGTCGACACCGAGTAGATCTCGACGCCGAGCTTCTGGAACTCGGCATAGTGATCGGCCACGTCGCCGAGCTCGGTCGGGCAAACGAAGGTGAAGTCGGCCGGATAGAAGAAGAACACGGCCCACTTGCCGGCGACGCTGGCCTCGGTCACCTCGATGAACTTGCCATCCTTGAACGCCTGGGTCTTGAACGGCTTGATCTTGGTATTCACGAGAGACATGTGAGATCCTTGGATCGGTTGGGAATGCGACAGGCCCGAAAGCCAACGCGAGGCACCATAAGCCCGTGGCCGGCATAAGGGAAATAGATAAGATTTCTTGAATTGATAGGTTTTCTCTATCAACCCTCCCTATAGAGGCCGGGATGGCTCCCGGGGGGGATGGCGGCCCGCCGGCCGGGTCGGTCGACAGGCGGCGACCCCGATGCTAGAAATAAGGCGTTCATGCAAATGCCTTTTTCCAGTCAGATCAAGAAATACCTGATCTCATGAAATATTCGATACTTGAAAATACCGATCTCCGCCTTTCGAGATTCATCTTCGGCACGGCGAGCCTGTTCAATGTCGGCGGGCCGGGCAAGCGGCGGGCACTGCTGGAAGCGGCCGTGGAGGCCGGCTTCAGCCATTTCGACACGGCGCCCTATTATGGCTTCGGGCTGGCCGAACGGGATCTGGCTCCGGTCCTGAAGGCCCATCCCGAGGTGACCTTCACCACCAAGGTCGGAATCTATTCGCCCGGCGGCGAAAACCAGAGCGATGCGGCGGTGTTCCTGCGCAAGGCCGCCGGCCGCTTCATCCGGCCGGTGTCGCGGCCCGAGATCGACTTCTCCCTCGCCCGCGCCCGTCAGGCCCTGGAAGGCAGCCTCCGGCGCACCGGCCGGCAGACCGTCGACCTCTACATGCTGCACGAGCCGGAGCTGCCGCTGGTGGCGACCGACGACTGGCGCCGCTGGCTGGAGGACCGGGTGCAGGCCGGGACGGTGCGCCAGTTCGGCCTGGCCCTCACCGCCGACCGGCTGGCACCCTTCTTCGACGCCGGGGCCGATCTCGGCGCGGTGATCCAGATCTGCGACAGCCTGAAGGCGCGGGAAGCCGATCTTCTCCCCCGCCATGGCCGGCCGCTGCAGATCACCTATGGCTATGTCTCGGCGGCGATGGCGGGTCCGGAGCCGGTGTCGGTGCCCGACATCCTGGCCCAGGCGCTGCGGCGCAATCCGGCCGGGGCGGTCATCGTCAGCTCCACGAAGATTTCCCGGCTCGCCCAGTATGGCCGGATCGCCGACGAGGTGTCGCCGTGATCGCCAGCCTCACCGGCCGGGGCGACCTGGAGGAGAGCGCCGATTTCCTTGTCATCGGCGCGGGAACGGCGGGGCTGCCGGCCAGCGTGCTGCTGGCCGAGCGCACCGGCCGGCGGGTGATCTGCCTTGAATCCGGCGGCCTGCATCAGGATGCCGACACCCATCCCCTCAATGCGGTCGTGCAGCGGGGCGAGACGGTCTATCAGGGCGCCGAGCTCGGCCGCTTCCGCTGTCTCGGCGGCACCTCCACCCGCTGGGGCGGCGCGCTGATCCCGTTCCAGCCGGCCGACCTCGTCCGTGCCGGCTGGCCCGTCGGCCCGGACGATCTCGCCCCCCATCTTGGCGAGGTGGAGGCCCTGTTCGGGCTGGAGCCCGGGCCCTATGCCGACCCGGCCTTTCCCTTCGATCTCGGCCCGACCCATGTCAACCGGCTGGCCAAATGGCCGGCCTTCGGCCGGCGCAATGTCGTCAACCTGGTGGGGGAGCGGGCGCGGGCGCTGCCCGGCCTGTCGCTTTGGCTCGATGCCACGGTGACCGGGATCCGCGCCGGCGCGGACGGCGTCCAGGTGGAGGCCCGCTCGCCGGCCGGGGACCGGATCCGGGTCGCGGCCGGCCGGCTCATCATTGCCGCCGGGGCGATCGAGACCACCCGGCTCGCCCTCCTCCTCGACCGCGCCCATGACGGCGCCATCAGCCGTCTCGGCCCGGATCTCGGCCGGCATTTCTGCGACCATCTCTCCACCGAGGTCGCCGAGATCACGCCGCTGCGGACCCGGGATCTCAACCGCATCATCGGCTTCCGCTTCACGCCCGGCGGCGGCATGCGCAATATCCGCTTCGAGTTCGCCCCCGCGGCCGCGGCCCGGGACAGCCTGCCGCCGGTCTTTGCCCATGTGGGCTTTGCCGTCGACCGGCCGGGCGGGTTCGATGCCCTGCGCGAACTCTTCCGCTGGTTGCAGATGCGGCGGGTGCCCCCCGTCGGCATCCTGGCCGATCTGGTGCGCAACACCCCGTGGCTGGCCCGGGCTGTCTGGTGGCGCTTCGTGCAGAAGCGGCTGCTGTTTCCCGCCCATAGCCGGCTGCGGGTGCACATGGTGGTCGAGCAGGTGCCCGACGCCGACAACCGCATCACCCTGAGCGACACCGAAGCCGACGCCTTCGGCATCCCCCGGGCGGAAATCCGCTGGCGCATCGGGGCGGACGACCTCGCCCACATCGCCGGCGCCACGGAGCTGTTCGAACGGACCTGGACCAGCACGGACTTCGCCCGCTATGGCCGCTGGGAGAGCCTGCCGCGGGACGACGTGCGCACGCGGCTGCTCCAGTCCGGCGGCATCTATCATCCGACCGGCTCCACCCGGATGGGGGCCGGGCCCGGCTCCGGGGTGGTCGACCGGGACCTGAAACTCTTCGCCTTCCCGCGCATCCAGCTCCTTTCCACCTCGGTGCTGCCGACGGGCGGGGGCGCCAATCCGACCATGATGCTGCTGCTGCTGGCGCTGCGCTGTGTCGACCAGCACGCCCGGGCCGGAGGCTGACCCCTCGCTCTCCCCTTCCCCCCTCCCCTGCCGCGGCCGTTCCGGCGCAGGCGGAGCGGTCCGCCTTATTCCCCGGCGTCTTTCACCGGCGGGCGGACCGCGCTGCGGCTGCCCGGGGCGTGGCGGTAGACGGAGCGCACGCCGATGCCGAGGGCGGCGGCGATCGCCCGGGCCGGCAGACCCTCGGCGCGCAGCCGGGCAATCTCGGCCGCCCTGTCGCGGGCGACCGGGGCGCGGCCCTTATAGTTGCCCGCCGCCTTCGCCCGGGCGATGCCGGCGCGCTGGCGCTCCAGCATCAGGTCGCGCTCGAACTCGGCCATGCCGGCCAGAACCGTCAGCATCAGCCGGCCGGTCGGGGTGGCCGTGTCCATGCCGAGGCTGAGGAGGCGCACGGCCACGCCGCGGGCCTCCAGCCCGCGCACCGTCAGGAGCAGGTCCGGCGCCGAGCGCGCCATCCGGTCGGGACGGGTGACGACGAACACGTCCCCGGCCCGCAGGAAATCGAGAGCCGCCCGGAACTGCGGCCGCTCGGCGTCCCGGCCCGAACCATGCTCGGAAAAGACCCGCTCGCAGCCCTGCGCCCCGAGCTCGGTGATCTGGGCCTCCAGCCCGGCGGTCTGGTCCGCGGTGCTGGTGCGGGCATAGCCGACGATCATCTGCCACAGCTCCCTTGATCCTGTGGCGGAGGCTGCCAGAAAGCTGGTCCGGACGTCAATGGCAGGCCCCTCCGGGCCGTCCGGACCCTGCCACTGGGGCAGGCCCGGCTGGCAGCCCTCCCCTGCCCCGGCACCCGTCCGCGCGAGCGCCCCCGGAGGGGCTGCCGGGTGTCTCCCGACCGGCGCCCGGCCCGTGCCGCCTCCGGGGCGGAAAATTTGTCCCGTCCGGTCAAAGGCCTGCCGGTCTTTGCGGTCCGTTCATCCTTTCATGCACATATGGACGCATGCACCCATACGCGTATGAGTGTATAAGTGTATGAACGTCTGAACGCGGATTCTTCCATGAAAACACTCGCTGTCGTGTCCCAGAAAGGGGGCGTCGGCAAGACGACGCTGGCGACCGCCCTGGCCGTCGAGGCGACCCGTCACGGTCGCAGCACCGTCCTCTTCGACCTCGACCCCCAGGCCAGCGCCAGTTTCTGGAAGGACACCCGCCAGGCGTCCCGGCCCGAGGACAGCCTCGCCATCACCGCGGTCCCGGCCTCGCGGCTGTCCCATGTGCTGGCCGCCGCCGACGGGGCCGGCTGCGATCTCGCCATCATCGACACGCCGCCCTTCTCCAAGGACATCGCCTACGAGGCGGCCCAGCGCGCCGACTTCGTCCTGATCCCGACCCGGCCGGCGGTGCTGGACGCCATGGCCATGACGCGGACCCTGGAGCTGGTGCAGCACTACCAGCGCCCCTATGGCATCGTCCTGACCTTCTGCCCGCCCCAGGGCCGGGAGGTGGAGGACACCGTCCAGGCGATCGCGGCCCTCGAGGCGACCCTGTGCCCGGTGCGCATCGGCAACCGCATCGCCTATTCCCGCGCCCAGCAGTCGGGCGGCGCTGCCCAGGAGATCGAGCCGGACGGCAAGGCGGCCCAGGAGATTAGGGATCTATACACTTATATGTGTATGAACTTATACACCGATGAACAGGGGAGCGACGGGCATGGCAAACGCGCTGCAGGCCGTACTCGATAGGGCCGCCCGGCAGGCGGTCGCCGAGCCGGTGACGCCGGCCGCCCGGCCGCGCGCCAAGGCGGAGAAGCCGGCCCGGGCCCGCGATCCGGCGCCGGCCGGGGCCCCGGGGGCAGGCGCCGCGCCCGAGGCCGAAGCGGACCCCGCCGCCACGCCGGTCTACCGTCCGGTCCGGGACGGCCGCCGCTTCGTCGGCGCCCATTTCCATCCCGAGATCGCCCGGCAGCTGCGCATGATCGCGGCCGAGGACGACACCACCATCCAGGCGCTGCTTGAGGAAGCCATCGACCTGCTCCTGGCCAAGAAGGGCCGGGCGACGATGGCCAGCCTCATCGGCCGGGAGACGCCATGACCCGTGCCGGAGCTCATGCCGAAGATCCTTGAAGCGGACTCTTCGAGAGAACGATGCGGATTCTCATGTCCTTGTAGAATATGAGAAATCCGCTTCCCTCCAGGCGTGCGGCGCGGTCAGCGCGGCGTGCGCCCGGTCTCATATGTGTATGAGTTCATGCGTTCATACACATCACGTGTTCATGCACATGCGGAGTTCATGCACATGAGCCGCAGCCGCGATTTCGATCGCCAGTTCGACCTGTTCGTGCCCTTTGCCGCGGACATGCCGCTGCGCGACCAGCGCGAGACCATGGAACGGCCCTTCTTCAGCCTGTCGAAGAAGAAGCGGATCAAGCCGATCCACTACAGGAGCCCGGATGGCGAGGTCTTCGTCAAGATCACGGCCAATCCGGAATATGGAATGGCGACGATCTGGGATGCGGATATCCTCATCTGGTCGGCCTCTGTCCTGTGCGACATGAAGAAGCGCGGCTGCAACGAAATTCCGCGCACGCTCAATTTCCAGCCCTATGACCTCCTGAAGACGATCAACCGGGACACGGGCGGGCGGGAATACAAGCTCCTGAAGGACGCCCTCAGCCGCCTGCAGGCGACCGCCATCGAGACCAACATCCGCGCCGACCGGGGCAAGAAGAAGCACCGCCAGTTCAGCTGGATCGAGGGCCTGTCGGACCTCACCGACGAGAGCGGCGAGCAGAGCCTCGGCATGACCTTCACCCTGTCGGACTGGTTCTATGAAGGGGTGCTGGCCGATGGCGGCGTGCTGGCGATCACGCCGGAATATTTCGCCATCAAGGGCGGGCGGGAACGCTGGCTCTACCGGGTGGCGCGCAAGCATGCCGGCGGGGCAGGGGAGGACGGGTTCGCCATCCCGCTGCCGACCCTGTTCGAGAAATCCGGGGCGGAAGGCAGCTACCGGCGCTTCAAGTTCGAGATGCTGAAGATCGCCCGGGAAGATGCCCTGCCGTCCTACATGCTGCGCATCGAGCAGAAGGGCGACGGCGAACCGTCCCTGCGGATGTCGCGCCGGGGGCCGCCGCCGGACGCCGAGCCCGTGCCCGAACCGGCTGCGGCGGCCCCGGCCGCCCCGAGACGGCGGCGCAAGACGGCGCCCGCCCCCGACGCCCTGCCGCTGTTCTCCGGGCCGCTGTCGGAGCCCTTCCGCGACCGCTTCCGGGCGGACTTTCCCGGCCGCGACATCTACGCCGCCAAGGCCGACTTCGACCGCTGGATCGCCGAGGATCCGGCCCGCCAGCCGCGCGACTACGAGGCCGCCTTCCTCAGCTTCGTCCAGGCGGCCAGTCCGCCCCCCGCCAGGGGCGGACGCCGGTCCGGGCGTTCCTAATGTCCCGACGCTGGGCCCTGCAGACGGGGCGGACGACAACCGCGCATCCCGCCGGCCGTGCTTTCTGCAAGTGATTTCCCGTCAGGATGGTAACTTCCGGCCACAGGCTCGGGATTTCAGGAACGCTCCCGCCCTCCACCCCCCCCTGGCGTCGGGATATCAGGAACACTTATCCACAGGCCCGGCCAGCCTGTGGATAAGTCGGGCCGACACTCGGGATTTCAGGAACGGGGTGTCGGGACATTAGGAACAAAGTGTCGGGACATTAGGAACGCAGGTGTCGGGACATTAGGAACAAAGTGTCGGGATATTAGGAACGCCCTGTTTTTATAAGCCTTTGTTAAAAAAGGGAAATTTCGGACGAAAATGGGGCTTAACTTCTTAACAGATTCTATTTTAACTTCTTAACCCGGTTTTCCGCGCTTTTTCCGGCTGGTCCGCGGCCGGCAAAAGGGGCTCCGAAAAGGGAGTTTTCCACAGGCCGCGCGGCCCCCGGCAATCCGCCGTCCGGACGGGAAGGACCCCGCCAGAAGGGCTCCGCTGTCCCGTGCGGATCCGCCTGGCGTGCGGAACAGCGGGGAGCGCCTGTCCGGCACCCGGAACGGCATCCGGCGAAAATCCACAGAAATGCCCGCACAGGAGATTTAACCCCTCTCCGCACCTCACCCTCGGGAAACGCAGAAATCCGCACCCTTGAGCCCCTGAGGGCCATGGCGAGGCATTCCAGAGGCTGGCGGAGGTGCGGCCTGTCCTGCGGGCCGGGGAAAAGAGGCCGGGGAGCCTTCAGGCCGGTCCCGACCCGGGCGCGGTCCAGGTCCCGGCCGCACCCGCCTCCCGGGGCCGGGGCGGCAGGAGCAGCCCGCAATAGAGGGCGAACGCGACCAGGACCGGGGTGCTGCGCAGGTGATATTCGAGGCCCGCCTGTCCCAGAAGCGCCAGGATTGCAACCAGGGCGGCAATGGCCAGCTGCGCCCGGGAGCGCGAGCCGGACCGGATCGTCAGGACCGCCCGGCCCAGGCACCAGAGCACGAACAGCGCGAGCAGGACGAAGGCCGGCAGCCCGCCTTCGATCATCAGCTGAAGAAAGTCATTGTGCGCATAATTGAGCCGCACGATCTGCTCCAGCTCCAGACTTCTGTGCAGATTGAAGAAATATTCAAATGTCCCGAACCCGGAGCCAACCGGGAAAGCCGCCCGGGCCGCATTCAGACCATCGCGGAAAATCTGCACCCGCAGATCGTCGAGGGGATCCATGCTGAACCGGGCAAGGCCGGACTGATTGACGGACAGGGCCCAGAGACTGCCGATCGCGAAGATGACCAGGAGCCCGAACGCCGCCGGCACCCGGAGACGCTCCATCCGGCCGCCGGCGGAGCGGGACAGCAGCGTCAGCAGCAGGAGCGCGGCCAGGAAGGCGGCCACCACCAGCACCATTCCGGCCCGCGACTGCGACAGGAAAACGCCCGCGACAAGCAGGAAAAGGCAAAGCACGGAAAGACCGATCTTCATCATCCGGCTCTGTGAACGCCCTCCCTGTTCGCCAAAGCCGAGCGCCAGCACGATCGGGACCGCACTATAGAGCAGGGCCGCGAAATGGTTCTTGTTCAGCATGAAGCCGGAAGACGGACCCGTGCGGGCCTGATAGATGCCGACCAGAACATAAAGCTGGGTCAGGACGATGAAGACGACCAGAATCTGCTTCTGCTGGCGCGCCTCCAGGGTCAGGAAGCTGCAGAAGACGGCAAGCGCCGGCAGCAGCAGCGTCGCGGACTCGGTGGTCGCCGGCGGTGACAGGCTGAGCGGCATCCACGGCAGGGGCTGCCCGAGGCCGTCCAGGGCGGCCACGACGAATTCCCGTCCCGGCAGCCGCGTCCACAGCTCCGGCGGCAGCGGCACGAGCTGGAGAAGGGGAAGGGCCACAATCAGCGCGAGAAGGACGAGGGCGAGCCGGACGGAGCCGGGCAGGGGGGAGCGGAGGAGTTTCCACAGCGCCACGGCGAGGACCGGCACCGCCAGCAGCCGGGTGACGAGACCGGCGAAGATCAGCGCCGAGACCAGCAGGACCGCCACCGACAGGACCCAGGGATCGAGCCCGTTCCGGATCGCCGCCAGACGCTCGGCCGGGGTGTGAAGCCGGGGGCTGTGCCGGCTCCGGTGACGGGTCTGGCGGCTCATGTGATGTCCTCTGTGCAACGCATCCGGGAGATCCTTGAGACGGACTCTCTGGCATCAGGACCGCCAGATGCGGATCGCATCGTCCCCGAAGGCTCCTGCCGGGAGACGGTGCGGGAACCCCTGTTCCGGTCCAGCATGGCACGGGACCGGCGGCCGCGAGAATGCCGGCGGCCTGCGACGGCGCGGCGCGTCCGGCCGGCGTGCGGACCGGGATCATACCAGGCGCACGACGTGCTGACCGCACCTTAGCGCCTGAAGGGCAGCAGATTTTCCATATGCCCCAAGGACATGGAAAATCCGCACCGGAATACCAAAGAGTCCTGTTCAAGGATCTTTGGTATCAGGCCGGGGCGCGGATCCCGGTCTCGATCGTCTGCAGCAGCCGGTCGGCGGCCTGCCGGACATGGAAATGATCGAGGAAGACCGGCCGGGCCGCCGCGGCCATGGCGGCTTCCGCCGCCGGGCCGAGGGCGAGGAAACGGGCGAGCAGGTCCCGGGTCCCCGCCCGGGTGTCCGGGGCGACGAGGCCGGCGGATCCGGCCGCGATCTCGCGCCAGATGTTGACCCGGTCGCTGATGAGGACCGGCCGGCCGCAGGCCAGCGCCTCGGCGACGGCGACGCCGAAATTCTCCTGGTGGGACGGCAGCACGAAGGCCCGGCAGGCGCGGAAGGCGCCCCATTTGACGTCCCCGCCGATCAGGCCCGGCCAGTGGAGGCGGCCGGCAAGGCCGGCGGCGGCGGCAATCGCCTCCAGCTCCGGCCGCAGGGTGTCGGGGTCGGGGCCGGCCATGACGAGGTCGAGATCCGGATGGGCGGCCGCGATCCCGGTGAAGGCCTCGACCAGCAGGTCGCAGCCCTTCTTGCGATGGAGGCGGCTGAGGAAGAGCAGGAAGGGCCGGTCGCCGAGGGCCGGCAGGGCCTGGCGGAAGGCGGCGATCTGGGCTTCGGGATCTCCCGCCACGTCGGAGGTGCCATAGCCGACCACGGCCTCGCGCACCCGGTAGGGGCGGAAGACGCCGCGGGAGACGATCCGCTCCTCGTCGGTGGTGAACAGGACCGCCCGGGCCCTGTTGAGAAGCGGCCCCTCGTTGACCAGCCAGAAGGCCTGCTTGAGGGCGTGGTTCAGCGGCCTGGTGCGGCTGAACCACGGATCCATCATGCCGTGGGAGAAGACGAAATAGGGCACCGGCGACCCGGCGAGGGCCTGGCGGGCCCCGAAGGTCGCATAGTTCCACAGGCCGTTGACGATGACGGCGTCATAGCCGGTCAGGTGCTGCTTCAGCCACGGCACGAAGCCCGGCTGGTAGCCATAGCGGCGATGGGGCCGGAGCCGGCTGGCACCCGGCGGCAGGCTGCCCAGCGCATGCACCCGGATCGGCAGGCCGGCGAGAAAGGGCGCGTCGGGCAGGTCGAGGGTCGCCGCCTCGCAGACATGGCCTGCGCCGGTCCAGATCTCGGCATGCCGCAGCAGGCCCTCGATCGGTCCGCCCGAGGCGGGATCGGCAGAGGCGATGATCTCGAGTATCCGCATGGCCAGGCCATCCCCGAAAGACGCGGGCTCCGGTCCGGACGGTCCGTCCGGACGGCCGCAGGCAGCGACGAAAAAATCACAACTTTTGGTTGTATTCGCCGACTTCCGGATGCTCCCGCAGGATCGCGTCCACGGCGGCGAACATCTCGCGCAGGCGGGCGTCCGACACCGGGCTCTCGATCACAACCACAAGCTGCGGCGTGTTGGAGGAGGCGCGCACCAGCCCCCAGGTGCCGTCATCGGTGGTCACCCGCACGCCGTTGACCGTCACCAGATCGACGATCGGATGGCCGGCGACCGGGGTGCCGGCGGCCTGCATGGCCTGGAACCGGGCCACCACCTTGTCGATCACGCCATACTTGTCCTCGTCGGCGCAGCTCGGCGACATGGTCGGCGAGCCCCAGGTGCGCGGCAGGGCCCGCTTCAGGTCCGCCATGGAGCGGTCCGGATTGCGGTCGAGCATGTCGAGGATGGCGATGGCCGAGACGAGACCGTCATCATAGCCCCGGCCGATCGGCGCATTGAAGAAATAGTGCCCCGACTTCTCGAAGCCGGCCAGGGCACCGAGCTGGTTGACCCGCCGCTTGATGTAGGAATGGCCCGTCTTCCAGTAATCGACGCTGACGCCGGCGGAGATCAGTTCGGGGTCGGTGGCATAGAGCCCGGTCGACTTGACGTCGACGACGAAGGTCGGATGGGGGTGGACCTTGGCGAGGTCGCGGGCGAGCATCACGCCGACCTTGTCGGCGAAGATCTCCTCGCCCTCATTGTCGATCACGCCGCAGCGGTCGCCATCGCCGTCGAAGCCGAGGCCGATGTCGGCGCCGGTCTTCAGCACCTCGTCGCGGATGGCATGGAGCATCTCCATGTCTTCCGGGTTCGGGTTGTAGTTGGGGAAGGTGTGGTCGAGCTCGCAGTCGAGGGGGATGACATCGACGCCGAGGGCGGCCAGCACCCGGGGGGCGAAGGCGCCGGCGGTGCCGTTGCCACAGGCCGCCACCACCTTGAGCCGGCGCGAGAACGGCGCCCGGGCGGTCAGGTCGGCGAGATAGGCGTCCACCACATCGGGGCGGAAGGCATAGGTGCCGCCGCCGGCGAGGTCGAAGGCGGCCGCGAGCACGATTTCCTTCAGCCGGCTCATCTCGTCCGGGCCGAAGGTCAGCGGCCGGGCGGCGCCCATCTTCACGCCGGTCCAGCCGTTGTCGTTGTGGGAGGCGGTCACCATGGCGACCGCCGGCACGTCCAGATGGAACTGCGCGAAATAGGCCATCGGGGTGACGGCGAGGCCGATGTCGTGGACCGTGCAGCCGCTGGCCATCAGGCCGGTGACGAGGGCGAGCTTGATGGAGGAGGAGTAGCCGCGGAAATCATGGCCGGTGGCGATCCGCTTCGGCACGCCGAGCTCGCCGAGGAGGGTGCCGAGGCCCATGCCGAGGGCCTGCACGCCCATGAGATTGAGTTCGCGGCCGAACAGCCAGCGGGCATCATATTCCCGGAAGCCCGTCGGCTTGACCAGCGGCAGGGCCTCGAAGGCATAGGTGTTGGGGGAGAGCGGGAAGGTCGGAACGGGAAACAGGGACATGGGGGGAAAGGTCTCCGGTTGGCGGGACCCGGGGGGGACCGGGGGGCGGAGCGGATGCCGGCCGGCGGGGCCGCCTATTTCCAGATTCCGGTCGGAAAGCTGTTGGTGAGCGCCGTCCGTCCGGCGGCATTCAGCCATTCCACGATCTTCTTCACGTCCTGGTCCGCATCCCGCTGGATGACGAGCACCGCGTCCGGGGTCGCCACCACGATCAGGTCGCGGATGCCGGCCACGCCGATGGCCGGGCCCTCGCTGCGCAGATAGCAGTTGACCGAGCCGGCATCGATGACGTCGCCGCTGATGACGGTGCCCGACGGGTTCTTGCTGGAGATTTCCCACAGGGTCTTCCAGCTGCCGACATCGGTCCAGCCGAAGGAGGACGGGACGACGGCGGTCCGGGCGGTCTTCTCCATCACGGCATAGTCGAGGGAGATCGAGGGCGCGGCGGCGAAGGCCTCCTCGTCCAGGCGGACGAAGTCGGGGTCGCGCACGGCCTCGGCCAGGGCGCGGCGGGCCGCCGCCAGCACCGTCGGCGCCAGGCGCTCCATCTCGTCGACGAGCACCCGGGCGGGCATCAGGAAGATGCCGCTGTTCCAGGAATGCTGCCCGTCGGCAAGGAGATGCTGGGCGGTCGCGGCATCGGGCTTCTCGACGAAGGCGTTGACCGCATAGACGCCGGGCACGTCGGCCAGGTCGGCGCCCTTGCGGATGTAGCCGTAGCCCGTCGCCGGGCTGTCCGGGCGGATGCCGAAGAGGACGAGATAGCCGCCATCGGACACCGCCGCCCGGGCCGCCGTCTGCACGGCCTCGAGGAAGGCGACCCGGTCGAGGATGACATGGTCGGCCGGGGCGAGCAGGATCAGCGGGTTCTCGCCGCTCTCCAGGGCCATCAGGGCGGCGACGGCCGCCGCCGGAGCGGTGTTGCGGGCGCGCGGCTCCAGGACGATGCGGGCATTCTCGTAACCGGCCTCGCGCAGCTGCTCGGCGATCAGGAAGCGGTGCTGGTGGCTGCCGATGATGATCGGATCGGCAAACAGCGCCGTCCCCGACATGCGCCGCATGGTGTCGACCAGCATCGTGTCCGAGCCGACGAGGGTGTGAAACTGTTTCGGATAGGCCGTGCGGGAAAGCGGCCACAGCCGGGTTCCACTTCCGCCGGAAAGCAAGACGGGAATGATGCGCTGTTTATCTTGCGTCTGCATAATATCTTGCACTTATGAAAATAAAATATACCGCCGCCAATCTAGCGGCGCGCGGGTCTTGCGATCAAGGGGACGGGCCGGACCCGGTGGTGCGGCAAATGGAGTGTGCCGATGCTCTGTCGGGAACGGCCGCGAAAGGCGGAACAACCGTCGGGAGGGGAGAGTTCTAGAGGATGCCGCGCTGCCGGAGCAGCGCGTGGGCCGAAAGGCCGTGCTCCCGGGCTTCCTGTTCCAGTTCGTAGAGCATTGCATCGACCAGTGTCCGATACCAGTAGGCCTGCAGGAAGTGGAAGAAAAATCCCGCCTTCCCGTCCAGAAATCCACGTCCGATGACATATCTGTAAAAGAAATA
Organism: Hyphomicrobiales bacterium; assembly: GCA_038242345.1. Classification (GTDB taxonomy): domain Bacteria; phylum Pseudomonadota; class Alphaproteobacteria; order Rhizobiales; family Segnochrobactraceae; genus JBBSSF01. The sequence continues at coordinate 23,298 of JBBSSF010000001.1, read as the reverse complement.
TGTTGATGACCGGATGAAGGTCGGCAACTTGTAGTATATTGATTCCTTCAGGAAGCGCTTGAGACGGGCCTGTCCGCTGAGATCATCGGCGGTGCGGGCGCTGTCCCGGTGGGCACTGGCGACGATATCGTAGACTTCGCGGCGGGCATAGGCGACATGCTTGCCCGTCCACCAGGCCAGATCATTGCGGTTGGCGTCCACCAGGTCGCCGGCGTGGAGGGTCCGGGTCACGGGCGCCGCGACGATGATGTGCTCGTCCATCCAGCGCTGTTCGATCTGGCCCTGGCCGGAGCGCCACAGCCGGAGCATCAGCGACGGATAGAAGAAGCCATGGCGGATCTCGCGGCCGAGGAAGATCATCTTGCGGCGCAGATAGACGGCGTTGACGTCTCCGGGGCTGGCGAGGAAGCTGCGGATGTCGTCCTGAAGCGGGCCTTCGAGATATTCGTCGGCATCGATGCGCATCGTCCACTCGGTGGCGATGCCGGCATTGTCGATCCCCCACTGGAATTGCCGGGCATAATTTTCCCACGGATTGCGGAAGACGTCGGCCCCGAGCCCGGCCGCGATCTCGGCGGTCCGGTCAGTGGAGAAGCTGTCGATGATGCAGATCCGGGCGACCACGCCGCGCAGGCTCGCAATGCACCGGGCGATATGCTTTTCCTCGTTGAAGGTCAGGATGATGGCCGTGATGCCGGGGGAAAGGCTGGGATCGCAAGGCATGGAAATTCCCTGACAGGAAAGGGCGTCCGGGCCGGCCCGGGGCCGACGGTCTTCCGGCGAGCCGGTCCCCACGTCGCCTGAAAGGGCGCTAGCGGGGCGCCTGCTTCAGCTCGTACAGGCGGTCGACGAGGCGGGTGAGGATGGCGCTCCGCTCCCAGCGCTCTTCCGCCCGGCGGCGGGCCGTGCGGGCAAAGCCCTCCCGGGCCTGCGGATCGTCGAGCAGCCGGGCGATGGCCGCGGCGAAGGCCGCCGCGTCCTCCGGCTCCACCACCAGGCCGCAGCCGGCCACTTCCGCGGCGAGCCCGGTTCCGGGCCGCGCCGTGGCGATGACGGCCCGGCCGGACGCCAGCATGTTGGTGAGCTTGGACGGCAGCACCAGATCGGCGGTGCCGGCCAGCTGGGGCAGGAGGTGGACGCTCGCCAGCCCGAGCAGATCGCCGAGGCGTTCCGGCGGCTGCAGGTCGTGGAAGCGGATGTTGTCGAGGTCGCGGGCCTGGGCTTCCAGATTGGCGCGGTTGGCGCCCTCGCCGCAGATGACGAAGGTGAGGTCGGAGCGGTCCCGCAGGCGCCGGGCGGCGGCAACGACGATGTCGATGCCCTGCTTGTTGGCGATGTTGCCGGAATAGAGCGCCACATGGGGGGTGCGGATGGTCCACGCCTCCCGGTAGGGCGAGGGGCCGGCAAGCGGGCGGACGCGGTCGATGTCGGCCCAGTTGCGGAATTCCACCAGGCGCCCGGCGGGAACGCCCTTGTCCACGCACTTGCGGCACATGGCCGGCGAAATCGAGCTGACCCGGTCGAACAGCTGCAGCACCCGGACCTCGAACTGCCGCGCCAGGGCGGCGACGCGGCCGGTGCCGGCCACCAGATTGGTGGCGAAGGCCGCCTCGACCTCGAAATCCTGGATGTGCAGCCAGCTGCGGGCGCCGGTGAGGCGGGCCGCCAGCCAGGCCACCGGGGCGGCGATGAGGGAGGGGGCCACGGTCAGCACCACGTCCGGCTTCTGGGCCCGGGCCGCCCGCAGGGTCGGCAGCAGGCTGGAGAGGGCGAAGCTGGCATGATGCAGGATGCGCCGGGCGCCCGTCGGGTTGGCCGGCACATAATGGGCGACCCGGGTGAGGGCGACGCCCTTCTCGCGGTTGTGCCGCCGCCAGCCGCCGCGATAGGCGGCCGGCACGGTCCAGCCGGGATAATAGGGCTTGCCGGCGATCACCCGCACGTCATGGCCGGCGGCGGCCAGGGCCTCGGCCAGTCCCGAGGTGTAGACGGCGATCCCCACCATTTCCGGCGCATAGTTGAGGCCGAGAATGAGGATGCGCAGCGCTCCGCGGCCGGCTGGCGCGGTCTCAGGCGACATGGGCCAGGAACCAGTCATAGGTCGTGCGCAGACCCTCTTCCAGCGGGATGCGCGGCTGCCAGCCGAGGCCGCGCAGCTTGTCGGCGGCCATCAGCTTGCGCGGCGTGCCATCCGGCTTGGTGGTGTCGCACACGATCTCGCCGTCAAAGCCCGCCACCTGGCACACCATCTCGGTGAGCGTGCGGATGGTGACGTCGGAGCCCGAGCCGACATTCACATGGGAGGCGTCGGAATAGACCTGCATCAGGTGCACGCAGGCATCGGCGCAGTCGTCCACGTGCAGGAACTCGCGCCGCGGCGTGCCGGTGCCCCAGATGGTGAGGCTGCCGGCGCCGGCCGCCTTCGCCTCATGGGCCTTGCGGATCAGGGCCGGCATCACATGGCTGCTCTGCAGGTCGAAATTGTCGCCGGGGCCATAGAGATTGGTCGGCATGGCGGAGATGAAGTCGGAGCCGTGCTGCCGGCGGTAGGCCTGGGCCAGCTTGATGCCGGCGATCTTGGCGATGGCATACCATTCGTTGGTGGGCTCGAGGGACCCCGTCAGCAGGGCCTCTTCCTGGATCGGCTGGGGGGCGAATTTCGGATAGATGCAGGACGAGCCGAGAAAGAGCAGCTTTTCCACGCCGGTGCGGAATGCCGCCTCGATGATGTTCGCCTCGATCATCAGGTTGTCGTAGAGGAAATCGGCCGGATAGGTGTCGTTGGCCAGGATGCCGCCGACCTTGGCGGCGGCCAGGAACACGGCGTCGGGACGGGCCTGCGCCATCCAGGCGCGGACCGCGGCCTGGTCCTTGAGGTCGACCTCGGCGCGGGAGGCGGTCAGGACCTCGCAGTCCTCGCCGGCCAGCCGGCGGACGATGGCCGAGCCGACCATGCCGCGATGTCCGGCGACATAAACGCGCTTGCCCTTCAGAGTGTAGGTCATTGTCCCCTCGCGGCTTCTGCCGCCTGCCCGGGGACCAGCCCGCGCAGGATGGCGCCGATTTCCCGGGCCGAGACGTCCCAGGTGAGCCGGCTTTCATACCAGGCGCGTTAGGTGCTGACCGCACCCGCGCGCCTGAAGATCAGCAGATTTCCCATATGCCCCAGGGACATGGGAAATCCGCATCGGAATACCAAAGAGTCCTTTTCAAGGATCTTTGGTATCACGCTTCCTTCATGATGGTCGCGGTCTGCATGATGCGAAGATCTTCCTGGACCATCTCGCGGGCCAGCTCGCGCACCGGCGTGTCATGGTGCCATCCGAGCTTGGTGTGGGCCTTGGTCGGGTCGCCGATCAGGAGGTCCACTTCGGTCGGGCGGAAATAGCGCGGGTCGACCGAGACGCGCACGACGCCGGTGTCGACATCGATGCCCCGTTCCTCCACGCCCGTGCCCTCCCAGGCGAGCCGGATGCCGGCATCGGCGAAGGCCCATTCCACGAAGGTGCGCACCGGCGTGGTCTCGCCCGTGGCCAGCACATAGTCGTCCGGGGTGTCCTGCTGCAGCATCATCCACATGCCGCGCACATATTCCCGGGCATGGCCCCAGTCGCGCCGGGCATCGAGATTGCCCAGATAGAGCCGCTCCTGCCGGCCGAGCGAGATGGCCGCCGCCGCCCGGGTGATCTTGCGGGTGACGAAGGTCTCGCCGCGCAGCGGGCTCTCGTGATTGAACAGGATGCCGTTGGACGCATGCATCCCGTAGGCTTCGCGGTAGTTGACCACGATCCAGTAGGCATAGAGCTTGGCGGCGGCATAGGGCGAGCGCGGATAGAAGGGCGTCTTCTCGCTCTGCGGCACTTCCTGCACGAGACCATAAAGCTCGGAGGTGGAGGCCTGATAGAAGCGGGTCTTCTTCTCCAGACCGAGGATGCGGATCGCCTCCAGCAGCCGGAGAGTGCCGACAGCATCGGCATTGGCGGTATATTCCGGGGTCTCGAACGACACCTGGACATGGCTCTGGGCGGCGAGATTGTAGATCTCGTCCGGCTGGCACTGCTGCACGACGCGGATGAGCGTCGTGGAATCCGTCATGTCGCCATAGTGCAGGATGAAACGCGGATCCTTGTCATGCGGATCCTGATAGATATGTTCGATGCGGCCGGTGTTGAAAGACGATGACCGCCGCTTGATGCCGTGGACAACATAGCCCTTAGAGAGCAGGAGCTCGGAAAGATAGGCGCCATCCTGGCCCGTCACGCCAGTGATGAGGGCGACAGGACGTCCATCTTTATTGCTGGCCGGCATATGACTTTCTTCCAGATGACAATAAGAACTTAAGAGCAAAATGCACTTCAAAGGAGGAGGACGCGACAGGGAAGCGTCGCGTGATCTATCGAAGACGAGTATCGGATGTCTTCCGTCTTTCCTCAAGCCGAGGGCGGGCGGGGACGGAGGCTCTTGGTGTCGCAGCCGCGGCCAGCCATCGGCCGCCGGGAAGAGGCGTGCCGATGGCCGCCCTCATGCCCGGCACGCACGTGCGGCGCATCTCGGGCGCCGGAAGATCAGCAGCTTTTCCATATGCCCCGAGGACATGGAAAAGCTGCATCGGAATGCCAGGGAATCCTTTCCGGGGATCTTTGGTATCATACCAGGCGCACGAAGTGCTGACCGCACCTTAGCGCCTGAAGGATAGCGGATTTCTCATATGCCCCAAGGACATGAGAAATCCGCATCGGAATACCAAAGGATCCTTTTCAAGGGCCTTTGGTCTCAGGCCGGCTCGGTCAGCCCGCGTCCGACGCTCGCATAGCGGAAGCCATGGGCTGTGACCTCGCTCGGACGGTAGATGTTGCGCAGGTCGACCAGGGCGTGGCCGGCCATGACGCTCTTCAGCCGGCCGAAATCCAGGGCGCGGAAGGCATCCCATTCGGTCACGATGACGAGGCAGTCGGCGCCGGTGGCCGCCTCATAGGGGCTGGCGCAGTAGACGACCCCGTCGGGCAGGACCTTGCGGGCCTCGTCCATGGCGGCCGGATCATAGGCGCGCACCCGCATGCCCTTGTCCATCAGGGTGGTGACGAGGCTGATGGCGGGGCTGTAGCGCATGTCGTCGGTGTTGGGCTTGAAGGACAGGCCGAGCACGGCGACGGTGCGGCCGCGGACCTGTCCGTCGAGGAGGGCGACGACCTTGCGTCCCATGGCCAGCTTGCGGGAATCGTTGACCGAAACGACGGTCTCGACCAGGCGCAGCGGGCGCCCGGCCTCCTCGGCGGTGCGGGTGAGGGCGAGGGTGTCCTTGGGAAAGCAGGAGCCGCCATAGCCCGGCCCGGCATGGAGGAATTTCGGCCCGATGCGCTTGTCGAGGCCGATGCCGCGGGCGACATCCTGCACGTCCCCGCCGACCGCCTCGCACAGCTCCGCCATCTCGTTGATGAAGGTGATCTTCATGGCGAGGAAGGCGTTGGCGGCATATTTGATGAGCTCGGACGAGCGGCGGTCCGTGAACATCAGCGGCGCGGCGTTGAGGGACAGCGGCCGGTAGAGATCGGCCATGACCGAGCGGGCGCGGGGATCGTCGGTGCCGATCACCACCCGGTCCGGACGCTTGAAGTCCTCGATGGCCGCGCCCTCGCGCAGGAATTCCGGGTTGGAGACGACGGCGATGTCGGCCTCGGGACGCAGTTCCCGGGCGATGCGCTCGACCTCGTCGCCGGTGCCGACGGGGACCGTCGACTTGTTGACGATGACGGTGAAGCCTTCCGCCGCGGCGACGATCTCGCGCGTGGCGGCAAAGACATAGGACAGGTCGGCATGGCCGTCGCCGCGGCGCGACGGCGTGCCGACGGCAATGAAGACGGCATCGGCGCCGCGCACGGCGGCGGCCAGATCGAGGGTGAATTCCAGCCGCCCGGCTGCGACATTGTGCGCCACGAGGGCATCGAGGCCGGGTTCGTAGATCGGGATTTCGCCCGTGCGCAGCCGCTGGATCTTGTCTTCGTCCTTGTCGACGCAGATCACATGATGGCCGAAATCAGAAAAACAGGCGCCGGACACAAGGCCCACATATCCTGTTCCGATCATCGCAACTTGCATTGTCACCCTCGACCACGAAGCGTCCGTTTCGCGGCCCGTATACGACGGGAAAATAGCAGTTTTTTGAAGAGGACCTGCCATTTCCGGAGCTTGGGTGCCGCCCGCTCGGGCACCCGATAAACACCCTCCCCCGGCCGCTGGCAAGCGGTCCGCCCGCCGGGGCGGGAGGCGGGCCGGGAGAACGGGGGAGCCATCGCATCGACCGGTGATACCAAAGATCCTCGAAGAGGACTCTTTGGCATTCCGATGCGAATTTCTCATGTCCTTGGGGCATATGAGAAATCTGCTGTCCTTCAGGCGCTAAGGTGCGGCCGGCACGTCGTGCGGCTGGTATGATGCCCTAGAGCATTTTCCGTTCGCTTCGGCTCACGGTAAACGCTCTAGTCTTTTGATTTTACGCATTTTCTTCACGCGAACCAGTATCCGCTTCGCTTGAAAATGCTCTAGCTGCCGGTGAACGCACTTCTTCTGACAATGACGCCATAGGGGATCAGCGTGAAGATGAAATAGGTGATGACAGCTGCAAATGCCATTCCGGCGACACCGAAATAAGAGACAAATAGAATTTTTGTCACGATCATCATGATTCCGGTCACCAGGGCAACGGCGATCTGCGGTTTTACGATCATCGCGGCGTTGAGATATATGCCCATCGCATTGCCTGTGGTGTCGACGATGCGCCATAACATCAGTCCGATGGTGAGCGCGAGCGGAATTTGAATAAGATTTCTCATCCAGTAGGTTTGCAGGACCGGCATCAGCAGGACGAGCGCGAGGCTGCCGACCAGGGCAATTCCAAAGGAAAAGGCGAGCGCGCGCTTGAGCGCCGTGCGCACCCAGGAGCGTTCCCCGCGCGCCAGGGCCTCGGTAAAGGCGGGCCATGTCGGCGCGAGCGCCAGCATCACAAACTGTCCGAGCATGTTGAACAGCTGAAATGAGACCGCATAGACGCTCACATCGGACTGTCCGGAGAAATGGGAAATGATGATATTGTCAAATCCGGACGTCAACCCTACGTTTAATTGCAATATAAAGAACATGAGTCCAAATTTTGCAATTGTATAAATGATATCCATATCAGCAAGTGAAAGCTGAGGAAGCAAATCTCTTCGCTTGTAAAACAGCCAAATTGTATTGAAAGAGTTGGAAATGACAGGAACTGCCGCGATAGACGCGACCAGATAGGGCAGTCCGCCTTGAAGAAATATTGTTGTCAGGATTGCGACAAGGCCCATGAGACTTGATATGCTTTGCCAGATACTTGATTCAAACGACTGTTGTAATCCGGCCTGAATTCTATTTATCAATCCAATCGGAATGCCAACAAGAAATAAGAGTGCATATATAAAAGCTGAAACTTTTATTTCCTGTATCAGTTCATCGGAGGTGGTGTTGAAGATGCCACCCCATGGAATGAATTGATAGCTCGCAACGAACAGCAATCCGAACGCAATCATGATTGCGCACAAGGAAATATATCCGTTCGTAATAATGGTGCGCTGGCGGAGCGTGTCGGCCTTTCCAGTCCCCTCGGCAACGAGGGTGAGGACGCCATTCCCGATGCCGAAATCCGTAAAACTGAATAATAATGCAAACGAGCTGAAAATCATCCAGATTCCGTAACGATCCGGACCAAGATATTTCAGAGTGAGGGGAATATATATCAGAACGGAGAGCGTGCTTATTAATTTTGCCAGGCCGGACATCAGTGCCGTCAGGGCAATCCGGCGCATCCGCTCGTTGGAGCGCCCCTCCTCGGTCGTCGTATCATAGGGATGAAGGCGAATAAATTTCAGCAATTTCAATGCATTGCTGAGAATCATGGATATTCTTGACGATCCTGTCCTAGGCAAATGATTTCTCTCTACGAAACATTGATGTCGATATTGAAACAAGAACTGGTCGCGTCACGCAGTCTACTGTAGGATTGAAAGAGACAGCGTTCAACGAATATTAATTTTTAATCCCCGTCCTTTCGTTGCGTTGCCAGGGGGTGAATAATACCAAAGGTCCTTGAAAAGGATCCTTTGGTATTCCGATGCAAATTTCTCATGTCTTTGGGGCATATGAGAAATCTGCTGCCCTTCAGGCGCCAAGGTGCGGTCAGCACTTCGTGCGCCTGGTATAAGGGGCGTGGGTGAATATACTTTTATATTGAATCGTATTTTTATTAATTATTAGCCCATTCTGATGGGTGAAAATTTGAGATATGCTGATTTTCTGTGAGGATCTAGTGACGCTAAAGAGATGATTTGCGCTATCGGGCGGAGATGAAGGCGGAAGGAAGGGGGAGATTTCTGCAGAGGTGATTTCCGGGGCAGGGGGATGCGTGGGCACGACTCTTGGGGGCGGTGTGGGGGTGTTGATTTTCGCGCATAAGCTGATAAGGTGCTATCTGTCCGTAGTCGGACGAAATTAACCGATATTGGCCTCTTGCGGAGAGATATCGATGGCCCGGCGGCGGACTGTCCTGACCCTTTCTTTTTTCCTTTGTGCCGGCAGTGCGCTGGCAGCCCAGACTGCTCCCGTGGCGACGCTGACGGCCGTCAGCGGCAATGTCATGGTCGATAGCGGCAAGGGATTTGTCCCGGTCCAGGATGGTGCGACGCTTGCGGCCGGTGCGCGCGTCCTCATCGGACGGGGCAGCGCGGCCAGCATCGCCTATTCCGGCGTGAAGGACTGCGTCCAGCTTCTCAACACCCGCGGGGTGACGAAGGTTCAGCCCGCCTGCCCGAGCATGGCGTCCGCCATGACCCGGAGCATCGTCAGCGGCAACCTGGCCCCTGCGGCGATGGCGCTGCCGGTCGTGTACGGGGTCAGCACCGACGGCACGTCCGGTACCATCACGTCCGGCACGACCCTGGCCACGGGCTCGGTCACCTCCGGTGGCACGACGACGGGTGGCACGACGGTCGGTGCGGTCGATGGCTCGACCGGGGGCGTCTCCACGGGGAGCACGGGCGGCACCGGGACCTCCGTTCCGGTCGTGACCGGCAGCACCGGCGGCATCTCGACGGGCACGGACACCAGCGGCAGTGATCTTGGCGGGACGGGTGGTTCGGTCGACGTCTCGACGGGGACCGGCAGCGACACCGGCGGTGTCGTGGGCGGCGTGCTCGGTTCGGACAACAGCGGTTCGGTCAGCACCGGCGGCAGCACTGTCGGGTCCGGGTCCGGCCAGGTGGTGGGCGACAGCGGTGTCGTCGGCAACACTCCCGGCGCTGTTCTGGGCACGATCGCCTTCGGCGACGTGTCCACGGATCCCGCCCGCGAAGCGAGCCCGTCTCCGACCCTCTGAGGGTTGGTCCGCCTGATCCGGAATTCCTGGGCCCCGCCACAATGTGGCGGGGCCTTTTTTGTCCGGAGGCGCGTGGGGGGGCTTCTCGGCTGGCCCGGAGACGGGAAAAAGCTGTATTTTTTCCGTGGCGGAATGTGTCAGCCTTTTCCGGATCTGGAGAGAGCCAGGGACTGATACCAAAGGTCCTTGAAAAGGACTCTTTGGCATTCCGGTTCAGATTTCTCATGTCTTTGGGGCATATGAGAAATCTGCTGCCCTTCAGGCGCTAGGGTGCGGTCAGCACTTGCGTGCCTGGTATGAAGTGCCCCGATATCTATTCGATCATGTGATTTTGTGATTATAGGTTTATGGGATGAGACATTATAATTTAATTCAAAAAAACACTTATGTAACGTTATTTATTGCAATAATTTCTCTCTCCATCACGATAAGAATAAATGTCGTTGGTATATTGACGCTTTCAGACGTCATCTTGATCGCCATATTTCCGATTGTATTTTTCCGTTCCTGGCCTGATTTTGTAGAAGTGAAGAAATTTTATCTTTTTGCATCAATATGGATTCTTGGTTGTATAGTAACGGATATTTATCGACAATCACAATTTGATGACTACATAAGAGGAGTGGCAATGATATTATTTTTTATTATTAATTTTTCGTCTATTTCTGCAATATGCAATTGGAAAATAGAAAGAATTGTATTTTTTATTCTAATGCTTTATGTTGCATCTGCAATTGGTGTGTATTATGGTGTATCAATTGAATCAAAGGGAGATGTTTTTGGCGATGTATGGAAGTTTGGATATGGAATTTCTTTTACAGTAATAGTTTTTATTATTTCTGCTTTTCTTATGAAGCATAACTATTTAAGAATAATCGGAATAATTTTGCCATTTCTGGCGATGGCTATCAATCTCTATCTAAATGCCCGTAGTCTCGCGGGTATTACGGCTATTGCGGCTGTTTCAAATGCTATGGTTGGACGTCCAGGAAAAGTTACCAGTCCAGTCAAGATATTTTTCGTCTTATCTATTTGCGCACTTGGTGGATATCTTCTTATCCAGGTCTACAAGTATCTTGCCGGATCTGGCTTCATGGGCGAAGCGGCGCAATTGAAATATATGTTACAAAGCAATTCCAATTTGAATATCATCCTTTCTGGTCGGTCTGAAGTTCTTTCGTCTGTGGAGGCAATAAAAGATTCACCCATATTTGGGCATGGGTCGTGGGCGCGGGATAAGAAATATTTCGAACTGATGGTTGTTGCCATTGAGAAAGCTGGTGGGGCAAGAAACTATTTGGTCGATGATCTTATTCCGTCACATTCTCATATATTTGGTGCTTGGGTTCAGCACGGAATTGCGGGTGCCCTGTTTTGGTTTTGGGTTATGATACTGTCCATCATGGCATTCTATCGGTCTATTTCGAAGCCGTCTTTTCTCAGCGGGTTTACGGCCTTTGTCAGCATGACGATGCTTTGGAATGTATTTTTCTCTCCTTTCGGCTTGGAGAAGAGAGTTATCAATCCGGCAATCATTTGCTATCTGATCATGGTTCTGAATTCGGACAACCTGGCTGCAGCGGCTCTGGGACGGAGCCGAGGGGCCATGCGTCGCCTGATGCCGGGCCAGGCCTGGCGTCCGGGGGCCGTCGCCGGACGGAGCGGGGCGGGAGGTCCGCTCGCCTCCCGGAGGCGTTCAGGGGCTTTCCGGACCTAGACCGTTTTCCGTTCGCCCCGGATCACGGCAAGTGCCCTGAAGCATTTTCCGTTCACTCCGGTTCAGTGGAAAATGCTCCAGGCTTTAAAAGATCCTTGAAAAGGTCTCTTCGGTATTCCGGTACGGATTTCTCATGCCATTTGTGCATGCCGGAAATCAGATGTCCTTCAGGCGCACGGTCCGGTCAGCACGTCGTGCGCCTGGTCTCGGGCATGTTCCTCGCGCGAACCGGCGTCCACTGCGCTTGAAAATATTCTCGCAGCTGGGGACTTCGGGCTGATCGTGAAAGCGGCCTCCTCGTCGATGGGGTGTTCCTGCCGATGCGGCGGGGCGTCCCATTGGCTTTTTCTCCGGGTGCGCTATTGATCGGAGCAATAGTTATTTTCGGATAATTGCATATGTCTTTTTCAATTACCTATACGATCAAGAATGAAGCGCGGATGCTTCCCGAGGCTATCCGTTATCATCGGGCCCTCGGGTGTTCACGTTTTTATGTGTTCTATGACGGAACGACAGACGAGACGCCGGCTCTTCTGAGTGCCATGCCCGATGTCGTGGCGCGGCCCAATGTTCGGCCGGAGGAGGTCGAGGACACAACAGACTGGTTCACGTGGGTCCGGGACAACTGGGACGACTGGATGGACCTGCGCAAGATGCTGAACATCTACTGGGCCGCCTGTCAGGCGCGCGCGGACGGCATCACCTGGATCAGCGCGCTCGATCCGGACGAGCTGATCGTCGGCGGCATGGCCGACCGCTTCTCGCCCGGCAGCCTGGAGGCTTTGCTGGCGGGGGTTTCCGAGCAGGCCGATCAGGTCAAGATGATAAATCTGGATGCGGTTCCCGCCACGGAAACGTCGTCCCATCCCTTCGGCCCCCATGATCTCTTCCTGGGCCGCTTTCCGGTCGCCGAGCAGCTGTGGCGCTATTCGCGTTTCGTGGTGCGCAAGCTGCTCCGCTCTCCCGTTGCCGAAGCCTGGTACGACCAGCTTTATTTTCAGGCCCTGTTGCGTCGCGGCTTTCCGCGGGTGATGCGCCACCCGGTGACCAGGCGCGTCATTCCCACCGGCTATTTCCTGTCCTATTTCAACGGCAAGTCCTTCGTCCGCACCAGCCGGATCGCGAAGATGCGGCCCCTCATCCATTATTGGAAACCCCTGCCTGGGCAGAGTGTGAAGACGGTTCATGCCGGGATGGTCCTGCACTATGATCTGATTGACGCCAATCAGTTCATGCATAAGTTCCGTCAGCGTCCGGATACGACATTTGTTCGTGGTCTCTATACGAGGTGGATGATCGGGACGATGGCGCGCGACCTGCCGGAGGACAAGGTGCATGAATTCTTTCGGGACAGTGTGGTGATCTCCTCCCCGCAGCGACAGAAGGAGCTCATCTCGCGCGGGGTCTTGCATCGGATCGGCAGCGTGGCGGACTTCTTCGGCCGGGCGCCGGACTGAGACCAAAGATCCTCGAAGAGGACTCTTTGGTATTCCGATGCAGATTTCTCATGCCCTTGGGGCATATGAGAAATCTGCTGCCCTTCAGGCGCTAAGGTGCGGTCAGCACTTGCGTGCCTGGTATGAGACCAAAGAGTCCTCTTCGAGGATCCTTGGTATGAGGCGGCTTGCATCGGATCGTGACGTCCGCGCCCTCATCTGCAATGAGGTCAGGGCTCTGCGCCCGGAGATCTCCGTCCTGCAGACCGGCCATCCTCCCCTTTTTCAGACAGCGTGCGGTGAGGCCTTCATGGAAGCGGTGCTCCGGCAACAGGCGAGAGACTATCGGCACTGGCTGTTCGAGCATGTCTTGCCGCTCTGGTGGGAGATCGGGGCCGACCATGTGCGGGGCGGCTTCTGCGAGAGCATCGACCAGACCGGCCGACCGACCGAGGCGCCGCGGCGGATGCGGGTGCCGGCGCGCCAGGTGTTCGTCTATGCCGAGGCCGGACGGCTGGGATGGGCGGGGCCGTGGCCGGCCGCGGTCATCCACGGGCTCGACAGCCTGGAGCGCTTCTACCGCCGTCCGGACGGCTTCTATCGCACCCTGGTTTCCGCCGACGGCGCGATCCTCGACGACAGCGTCGACCTCTACGATCAGGCCTTCGTCCTCCTGGCGCTTGCCCATGGCTATGACGCCCTGGGCCGGCCCGCGGCGCTGCTGCGGCGGGCCGAAGGGCTGCTGGACCGCCTGATCGTCCGCTTCGCCCATCCCGCGCGCGGCTTCGAGGAGGCGCGTCCGGCCCGGCTGCCCCTGCGCTCCAATCCGCACATGCACCTGCTCGAAGCGCTGCTGGCCTGGGTGTCCTTCGGCGTGGAGGGGAGCTTCCGGGAGCGGGCCGCCGAGATCGTCGCCCTGGCCGGGGAGTGCCTGATCGACCCGGACACCGGATCCATCGGCGAATATTTTGATGCCGGCTGGCGCCCCGTGGCCGGAAGCGACGGCCATCTCCGCGAGCCCGGCCATCAGTTCGAATGGGCCTTCCTCCTGCGCGAGGCCGAGACGTGGCTCGGCCTTCCGGCCGGTGACCGGCCGGCCCGGCTGCGGGCCTTCGGCGAGACCCGTGGTCTTGCGGCGACGGGGGCGGCGGTGTTCTCCGTGACCGATCAGGGGGCCGTGCTCGATGGCAGCGCCCGCCTCTGGGCCCAGACCGAGCGGCTGCGCACGAGCCTGGTCTTTGCCGATCTGGACGCGGCCGAAAGCGCCCTGACCGTGCTGAACGGCTTCCTCAAGACCGACATTCCCGGCCTGTGGCTCGACCGGATGCTGGACGACGGCACCCTCGTGCGGACGACACCGGCCCCGGCCTCGACGCTTTACCACCTGGTCACGGTGGCCCGCGTTCTCCTGCAGCAGTTCGACGCACCATGAGCGCCGCAACCTCTCCGATCGGGGAAGGAGAGGCGTTCCCACGGAGTTGACGGGAGGAAATCTGATCGGCCGGCGCCCCGGATGCTGTCAGGGCAGTCCGGACGGGTCTTTCAATGGCCTTTGGTTCATGGTATTTCTGCGAGAACAAAAATATTATTTGCAATTGTGAGTATAAATCAATCCGTTCTTTTACTGGAAAGTAAATGTCATGCCGCTGTTCTAAATAATAGAGAATTGACTTTGCTGATGTCGTGCATTGCCCGATAACTGCATATTGCAGTGCAATATTGATGTTATGTCTCAAATGTGTTTTGGCGTTGAGGGCGAGAATGGTGTCATGGTTAAGATAAAAAGACATTTCTTTATCTTGATGATGATGTCATTTTTGGTCGCTTGCAATTCGACCGCCCCGCAGGATACTCCGGCGGGGCCAAGTGCGCGTGTTGCCCAGAGCAACCCGGCGCCGGCGTCTGCCGCTCAACGGACGGATCTGTCTTTCCTGCCGACATCGGAGGCAACCGAGAATTATCGGATCATGCCGACCGACAAGCTCGACGTTTCGGTTTTTCAGATTCCGGACTTGGACCGCAGCGTGGAAGTGAACCAGAGCGGCATGATTTCCCTGCCGCTGATCGGTCTCATCCATGCGGCCGGGATGACCACCGACCAGCTGCAGAAGGATATCGAGCGCCGCCTTGCCGCCGACTATATCCAGAACCCGCAGGTGACCGTTTCCGTAAGAGAATATTCAAACCGGCGCATCACCGTCACCGGTCAGGTCAATCGTCCCGGGGTCTTTCCGTTCGCCCGCGAGACGACGCTCATGCAGGCGATCGCCCTGGGCGGCGGATTTACCGCCATTGCCGACATAGCGGATGTATTTGTATTCCGCACGAGTGGAAATGCGCGGCAGGTTGCGCGCTTCGACGTCAAGAGCATCAGCAATGGTCTGGCTACGGATCCGATGCTGCAGTCTGGCGATGTCATCGTCGTCGATACCTCGGCGTCCCGGGTCATCATGCGCGACATTCGCGATCTGGTGCCGATCGCCGGCTTGTTTATCGCTTTGGCCAAATGGTAGTTGCAGAAAGAGTTATGGGGACTCCGCTCCGTGGGTAATGCAGTCAACAGGCTCGGGCCAGACCCGGAGAGTGCGCATTCGCTCGCTCACCATGCCCCCCGGGGCGTGGTCGGTCATGGCGACGGGGCGTTCGATGCCTTCCCGGATCAGACGGTCGGGGTGGATATCCGCAAATATGTCGGTCTCCTGCTCAAGCGGAAGAAGATCCTGATCTTCATTCCGATCCTGTTCATGCTCGTCGCCTATTTCTATACGCAGTCTCTGACGCGGCTTTACCAGGCCAGCGCGACGCTGCAGATCAATCAGGAAGAGGCGAAGATCGTCAATGTCGGAGCCATTGATGATTCAGCTAATCTGAATAACCAAGGTTATCTTTTTACCCAGTATGAAATTCTGAAAAGCCGCTCGCTTGCCGAGCAGGTCGTCACCAATCTGGACCTGGTGAACGACAGGAATTTCAATGCGGCGGAGAAGCCGTCCCTGACCGCGATGATCCGCGGCTATGTCGTCTCCCTTATCAACCCGAACGCGCCGGCCGAGCCGACGCCGCAGGATGAGCTCAAGGCGCGACGGGAGCAGGCGATCAATCGCGTCCTCGATGGCCTGACGGTGGATTCCGTCGGACGCTCCTCCCTGGTCCGGGTCACCTTCTCCAGCCCCGATCCGGAACTCGCCCAGCGCATCGCCAACGGCATTGCCGAGAACTATATCTCCGCCAATCTCAACCGGCGCTATGAAGCCTCGTCCTATGCGCGGAAATTCCTGGAGGAACGCCTCCAGCAGCTGAAGATCCGCATGGAGGAGGCCGAAACCCAGCTGGTGGCCTATGCCCGCGAGCAGCAGATCTATTCGACGGATCAGCAGCGCACGCTGACGGAAGACAATCTCGCGACGATCAATACGGCGCTTGTGCAGGCCTCCTCGGAGCGGCACCGGCTTGAGGAGCTGTGGAAGGTGGCGCAATCGCCGGGGGGCGACGCCCTGCCCCGGATTGCCGGCAACGAGGCGATCGGCAAGTTACGGGGGCAGTATATTACCCTGTCAGCCGAATATCAGCAGAAGCTCAAGATCTACAAGCCCAACTATCCCGACATGCTGGTGCTGAAGGCCAGCATGGACGAGATCGACGCGCAGATGCGCAAGCTGATCGACGACAGCAAGGAAAGCATCCGGCAGGAATATGAGATTTCCGTGCGCACCGAGCAGGTGCTGCAGGACCAGCTCGACGCCCTGAAGGCGGAAACCCTGCTGATGCGCGATCGTGGCATCCAGTATGGCTTCCTCAAGCGGGAAGTCGATACCAACCGCACGCTCTATGATGGCCTGCTGCAGCGCTACAAGGAAATCGGCGTCGCCGGCGGCATCGGCACGAACAACATTTCCTTCGTCGACCGGGCGCTGCTGCCGGGGGCGCCCTATTATCCGAAGCTGTCGATCAACCTGGCCGTCGCGCTTCTCTCCGGCTTCGGTGTGGCGATCCTGCTGATCTTCGCGCTCGAATATCTCGACGACACCATGAAGATGCCGGAAGAGGTCGAGGCGGCCCTGTCCATTCCGGTGATCGGCATGATCCCGCGGCCGAAGGACAGCGGCGATCTGGAAGATGCCCTTGCCGATCCCTGGTCGGCGGTGTCGGAGGCCTACCGGTCGCTGCGCACGACGCTGCAGTTCGCGACCGCCAGCGGCGCCCCGAAGAGCCTTCTGGTCACCAGCCCGCGGCCGGGCGACGGCAAGTCGACCTCGGCGCTGGCGATCGCGCGCAACTTCGCCCAGCTCGGCCAGAAGGTGCTGCTGATCGACGCGGACCTGCGCTACGGATCGCTGCACAAGAAGATGCGCATGGACAATGGGGTCGGCCTCAGCACCTACCTGTCCGGGCAGATCAACCCCCAGGATGCCGTGCGTCCGAGCGAGTACGACAACCTGTCGGTAATGGTCTCCGGGCCGCTGCCGCCCAATCCGGCCGAGCTGATTGCCGGGCCGCGCATGGTGGCGCTGCTCGGCCTGGCCCTCAATCAGTTCGACATGGTGGTGATCGACTCGCCGCCGGTCATGGGGCTGGCCGATGCGCCGCTGCTGGCCAGCCTCACCGAGGCCACCCTGCTGATCGTCGCCGCGGCCCAGACCCGGCGGGACGTGGCCCGGGTCGCCGTCAAGAACCTGAATTATGGCCGGGCCCACCTTCTCGGGGTGACCCTGACCAAGTTCGACATCCGCCATGCCACCTATGGCTATGGCTATGGCTACGGCTATGGCTATGGCGGCGACAGCTATCATGCCTATGGCGCCCATCCGGCGCTCATGGAGGAGGCCGCGGCGGCCGAAGGAAAGGCGGGGCGGCAGACGGAAAGCTGAAGCCATGGGCGGGCCGAGTGCAATCGACGCAGCGTTCGGGCTGGCGCAGATGCCGGCCCTTGCCGGACGGCTGCGCACCCGCCCGCTGCCCCGGGACATGCTGGTGGTCCTGCAGGTGGCGGCCGGTATCGAGCCCGTGGTGGAGGAGATTGCCGTCCGCTTCACCTGCTCGCGCCGGGACGCCTGCACCATCGCCCGGCTCTATCTGCAGCAGGTGGTTCTCTTTGCCGGCGCGGACAGTCATCGCCTGCTCGGCGTCGAGCCGGGGGCCGGCTGGGAGGAGATCAACCGCAACAAGCGCCTGCTCTCCCTGTGGCTGCATCCCGACATCAACCGGAATGGCTGGGAAAGTGCGCTGATCCTGCGGGTTCTGGCGGCCTGGGAAGATCTGCGCCTCCGGCATCCGGCCGCCGGCGCCTGCCCGGCACGGCGGCCGGGACGCCGGGAAAAGCGGGCCTGGGAGCATCCGGTGCGCTGGATCCGGCATCAGGTCACGGAGACAGCCGCGGTCCGGACACGCTATTCCTTGACCCGTGCCGGCGCTCTCCGTCTGGCGCTGGGCCTTGCCGGCGGCCTCCTGCTCCTGGCGCTGCTGTCCTTCTGTCTCTGGTCGGCCGGCACGTCGCGCGCAGCGGCCGTCCGGGTGGAGGGGCGGGATGTCGGCTCCCTCATGCCAGGCACGTAAGTGGTGACCGCACCCAAGCGCCTGACGTTTAGAGGATTTCTCATATGCCCCAGGGGGCATGGGAAATCTGCACCGGACTGCCAAAGAGTCCTTTTCAAGGATCTTCGGGATGAGGCCGAAGATCCGCTGATCCCATCCAGAAGGCGCATCCCGTCATGATCAGACCCCTTGGCCGGCGCGACGTCCTGCTTGGCGGTGTTCTGGCCTGTGCCGGGGCCTGGGCCGGATGGACGGCCCTGTCGATCGACCGGGCCCGGCAGGCGCTGCCGGAGGATCCGGCGCGGGCCCTCTCCTGGCGCGCCGGGGATCCCGAGGCGCTCCGTCTCCTGGCCGATGACCGCATCGAGACCGGCGATCTCGACGGCGCCACGGCGCTTGCGACACGGGCCTTCATCGGCGACCCCCTGTCCTACCGGGCGCTGGCCCTGCTGGCGCGCCTTGCGGAGTGGAGCGGGGATCCGGCCCGGGCCGATGCGCTCCTGCGGCTGGCGGCCGCGCGCACCCGGCAGGATGTGGCGCTCCAGGCCGGCTTCATCCAGCTTCAGCTTCGCACCGGCGATCTGGCCGGGGCCCTCGACAGCCTGGACGGGGTGATGCGCAGCAACCGGCCCATCCAGCCCGCCTTCCTCACGACCCTGGCCGAGCTTGCCGCCGATCCGGGCTTCCGCGCCCGCCTGGTGGCCCGTCTGGGCACGGAGCCGCCGTGGCGGACGGAATTTTTCCGTTTCCTGATGGCGCAGCCGGAGAGCCGCGTCCTTCTGGAAAGGCTGTTCCAGGAGATGTCCGCGGCCGGCACGCCGCCGGCCAAACGGGACATTCAGTTCTATGTGCAGCAGCTCGTTGCGAAACAGGACTATGCCCGGGCCATCAAGGTGTGGCGCAGCCGGCCGGACGCGGCGGCAGAGGCACCGCTTCTGGTCAATGGCGACTTCGAGCACGAGCCGGTCGACAAGCCCTTTGACTGGCAGCTCCAGTCATCCTCCAACGCGGAAATCCGCATCGTGCCGTCCAGCGATCCGGTCTCCGGGCAGGCCCTGCGGATCTCCTTTGCCGGCGGCCGGCTGCGCGTTCAGCCCGTCTCGCAGCTGCTGGCGCTTGCCCCCGGGAGCTATGAGCTGTCGTGGCGGGCGCGGGCCCAGGACCTCGAAACCATGTTCGGGCTGCTCTGGGAGGTGCGCTGTGTCTGGCCGAAGGACACCCGTCTTGCCCGCAGCCCCCCCCTCAAGGGTACCCGTCCGTGGAGTGAATTCTCCCTGTCCGTCACCGTTCCGCAGACCGACTGTCCGGCCCAGACCCTGCAGCTTCGCATCGAGGCGCCGGCATCCCTGGATCAGGAGATCCAGGGACAGATCTGGTTCGACGACCTGAGTATCCGTTCCACCGGGACGCCCTGAGAAGTGTCTTCTTTGTCCGTTTCCGATCCCGTCTTCTATGGTTCCGCGCCGGACCGATATGATATCAAAGATCCTCGAAAAGGACTCCTTGGTACTCCGACACATATTTCTCATGTCCTTGGGGCATGTGAGAAATCTGCTATCCTTCAGGCGCACGGTGCGGTCAGCACTTCGTACGCCTGGTATGATATATCGCTCTGTCAGTTTTCTTTCAATTTCATCATTCCCGTCGAACGGGCGAATCCAGTTGAGACGAACGGAAATATTTTATTTTTTATGAAAGGCGGGGATAGGTGAGATGAAGGCCATTCTCGTGACCGGAGGGGCTGGATATATCGGGTCTCATGCCTGCAAGGCCCTCAGCCGGGCCGGGTACCTCCCGGTCACCTACGACAATCTGGTCACCGGTGCGGAACATGCGGTGCGGTTTGGCCCGTTCGAATTCGGCGATCTTGCCGACCGGGCGCGGCTCGATGATGTCTTCCGGCGCTGGCAGCCGCAGGCGGTCATGCATTTTGCCGCCCTCAGCCAGGTTGGCGAGGCGGTGCGCGAGCCCGGAAAATACTGGCGCGGCAACACGGCGCTGTCGCTCAACCTGATCGAGGCGGCCATTGCGGCGGACTGCCGGCAGTTCATCTTCTCCTCGACCTGCGCCATCTATGGCGATCATGACGGGGTGCTGATCGACGAGACCACGCCCCAGCACCCGCTGAATGCCTATGGCGCCTCGAAGCGCGCGATCGAGGACATGTTGCACAGCTTCGGCGCCGCCCACGCGCTGAAATTCGTCATCTTCCGCTATTTCAATGTCGCTGGCGCCGATCCGGATGGAGACATCAAGGAAAACCACGATCCGGAAACCCATCTCATTCCCATCATCCTTGAAGTCGTGCAGGGAAAGCGGCCCCATCTGATGATATTCGGGAATGATTACAACACCCGGGATGGCACCTGTGTGCGCGACTACATTCATGTGAGCGATCTCGTTGATGCCCATCTGCTCGGCCTGAAATGGCTGGAAGGGGGCGGGCGGAGCAATGTCTACTGCCTGGGCAGCGGACACGGCTTTTCCGTGCGCGAGGTCATCGATCACGCCGCGCACATCATCGGCGAGCCGATCCCGTTCGTTCTGGCCGAGCGCCGGCCGGGCGATGCGGCGCGCCTCGTCTCCGGCAGTCACCGGGCCTCCCTCGAACTCGGCTGGCGGCCGAAGCGGTCGGAGCTTGCGACGATGATCGGCGACGCCTGGAATGCCCTGCGCAAGGCGGAGGCCTGATAGGCGCGATGCTGCTCCCTGCGAGACAATTTGCCGGTTGCACATGTCCCGGGCCGGTCGACATCCGTCTTGTCACGTCTTTGCAATTGGGGAATGATCCAGCTTTCGTTCGGCCATCCTTGGTTCATCGGGTCGTGGCGGCTTTTATGTTTCGCAGACTGCGATCTCTATTCTTTTCCATCCTTGCTTTCTGTCGGATCGTCCGCCTCGCGCGACCGAATTCCGCTCGTGCGCCTGGTCTGAGACGAGGCCGTTTCCTCAGGCACCCCGGCCTCCACGCCGCATTGAAAGGGCTCTCGCTCTTCCGACAGATCGCCGTCGTCGTGCCAGGCCGGGACGCTGCCCGAAGGGGGCCGGCGTGCGGCTTCAGGAAATGACGGACGGTCGCCGGCCTCTTGAAGGCAGCCCTGCACGGTCCGGAGGACCCATGGCACCAACCGATTTCATGAATGCCGGCGCGGAGGGCAACACCTTCCAGGGCGCGCCCTCGTTCAGCCTGCGCCACCGGCTCGTGCGGCTGCTCTGGCGGGTCGTCTGGGCGCTTCTGGCCGCCTGGACGCCGCCGCCGCTGCACCGCTGGCGGATCTTCCTCATCAACCTCTTCGGCGGCCGGGTGGACCGCTCCTGCTTCGTCTATGGCAGCGTCCGCATCTGGTATCCGCCCAACCTGACCATGGCCCCGGCGGCCACCCTCGGTCCCGGCGTCGACTGCTACACCATGGGGCCGGTCAGCCTCGGGGATCATGCGGTCGTGTCCCAGGGGGCGTTCCTGTGCACGGGCACCCATGACATCCGCCACCCGAATTTCCAGATCTTCGCCCGGCCGATCCATATCGGCGCCGACACCTGGATAGCGGCCGAGGCCTTTGTCGGCCCGGGGGTGACGGTCGGAGATGGCGCCGTGCTCGGCGCGCGCGCCGCGGCCTTCCGCAATCTCGACCCCTGGACCGTCTATCTCGGTAATCCGGCCACCCCCATTTCACAGCGCCCCGTCTTCACGCGCTCTCGCATATCTGGAAATCCAAATTGAAATTTTCCATTGTCACCATTTCCTTCAATCAGGTCGAATTTCTGGAGCGGACCATTCAGTCCGTGCTCTCCCAGACAGGCGTTGACGTCGAATATATTGTCGTCGATCCAGGATCAACGGACGGAAGCCGCGAGCTGATCGAGAAATACAGGGACCGCATCGCCCATGTCGTCTATGAGAAGGACAAGGGGCCGGCGGATGGTCTCAATCGCGGCTTCGCGCGGGCGACCGGCGATATCTTCGCCTATCTCAATTCGGATGACCTGCTGGAGCCCGACGCCCTCCGCCGGGTCGCGGCCTTCCTGACCGCCCATCCCGAATATGATGTGGTGTGCGGTCATGGCTGGGTGACCGATGGCGACGACAACCGGCTGCGGCGGGTGTGGTCGGAAGCCTTCCGGCCGCTGTTCGTCGCCTATGGCGCCGCGGTGCAGATCCAGCCGTCCACCTTCATCCGCCGCGCCGCCTTCGAGCGCAGCGGCGGCTTCAACATCGAGAACCGCAGCAACTGGGACGGGGAGCTGCTGATCGACCTGTATCAGAGTGGCGCCCGCTTCGGCATCTGCAACGAATTCCTGAGCTGCTACCGTCTCCACGAGACCAGCATCACCAACACCGACCGTCTGGATGCGCTGATCGCGCTCTGGGGGCGGCGCTGTTTCGAGAAGATCATGCAGCGCGCGCCGCGCTGGTATGATCCGCCGATCGGGCAGGCCCTGCGCCTGTGCAAGCACGTCCTGCATCCGCTCCCGACGGCGGAGCGCATCCTTCGCGGTCGCATCCGCAAGCGGGGCTGATGATGGGCGCTCTCCTGCTGCAGCTGTTCTTTTTCCTCCTGCCCTGGCCGCTCCGGCGGCGCGCCCTCGCGATGGCCTTCGGCTATGACATCGCCCCGGATGCCCATATCGGGTTCAGCCTGCTGCGGGTCGGCGCCTGCCGGCTCGCCTCCGGCGCCCGCATCGGTCACCTGACCCTCATCAAGGGGCTCAGCCGGGTGGAGATCGGGGAGGGCGCCATCCTCGGGAACCTCAACTGGGTCACGGGCTTTCCGCAATCCGGCGCCGTCCATTTCCGCCATGTGCCCGACCGGGACCCGGCGCTGGTCCTGGAGGCGCAGTCCGCCATCACCTCCCGCCATCTCATCGACTGCACCGACCGGGTCACCATCGGCGCCTTCGCCACCTTCGCCGGCTTCCGCTCCCAGATCCTCACCCACGCCATCGACTTCCGCAGCAGCCGCCAGAGCTGCGCGCCGGTCAGCATCGGCCGCTACTGCTTTGTCGGCACCGGCTGCATCCTGCTGAAAGGGGCGGTGCTGCCGGATCAGTCCATCCTGGCGGCGGGCTCGGTGCTGGGCCGGCCGATGACCGAGCCGGGCATGCTCTATGGCGGTACCCCGGCCGTGGCCCTGCGGCCGGTGCCTGAGAGCGGCTACTTCACCCGGCAGCGGGGCTTTGTCGACTGATCCCAAAGATCCTCGAAGAGGACTCTTTGGTAT